>OMUX01000214.1 GCA_900314345.1 uncultured Erysipelotrichaceae bacterium
CTGATGCGTGGATCTTCCGTAAAGCGGAGCATTGCTGCCGATGACCTCTTTTTCCATATAGCTGATATTGGAACCACAAAGAATCAGCACGATCCTGCTATGATCTTTCCATTTGTGGTCGATCAGATTCTGAAGAATGCTCATGATGGACGGTGTTGGTTCAGCAAGGTAAGGGAATTCATCAATGATCAGTATGTTTTTTTCATTCCCGCATTTGTCTCCGTAATAGGAAAATGCTTCTTCCCAGTTTTGGAACGGTGCAATATACCGCTTGTCAAAATGCATCTGAATCAATTTGGAAAAGTCTTCCAGATTCAGAGAGTCATTCTTCTGCAATGCAGTGAAAGAAACAGTATTCTCTTTATGTCTGGATGCGAATTCTTTCAGGAGCTCCGTTTTACCCACTCTTCTTCGCCCATACAACACAAGAAATTCGAACATTTCTGATTCGTACATTTCATTGAACAGTTCAAACTCATAGTTTCTACATATAAACATAGCATCCTCCAAAGTTATTCATGAATTAGCTACTTACGAGTATACAACTTACGAGTAGCCATGAAAATGGCGGCACACTGATTTTTCAGGTGAAAGGACAAAGAATTGTTTCCGGAACGCAAAGAAAACCAGAAGCCTTTCGGCTTCTGGCTGGTGTGTGATTATTGCTCTGCCTTGTTCTTCCTGTTGAACAGGATGTTCATCTGTCTCTTGAACTGGTAGGGCGGGATGTACTTCATCTTGTCCTCTGCCTTGACCATCTTCGAGCATTCCGGAAGATCCCTGGTCAGATGAATTGCATCGAACTCGCATCTTGTGGTGCACAGTCCGCAGCCGATGCACTGGTTGATATCCACGGTTGTGGCACCGCAGTGCAGGCATCTGGAAGCTTCTTCATGAACCTGTGCTTCTGTGAGCGGTTCACGGAGATCATTGAATGTGCCAAGCGGGCTGCCGTCCTTGTGCGGCGGTACGGCACGTCCTGCATGGTCATAGGAGTTCAGGGTGATGTCATCACGGTTGAACTCAATGAACTGACGCAGATCGCGGCCGATCGTCAGGGACTGGCCAGGATGGACATAACGGTTGATGGAAACACATCCTTCACGTCCGTCTGCGATGGCATCGATGCAGAATCTTGCGCCATGGTTGATATCACCGCCGACGAAGATGTCAGGCTCTGCTGTCTGCAGTGTGACAGGATCTGCCACTGCAGTACCGTTTCTTCTGAGCTCGACCTTTGTGCCCTTGAGCAGGTCTCCCCACTGTGCGGACTGGCCGATGGCAAGCAGTACGGTATTGCAGTTCAGTGTAA
This sequence comes from uncultured Erysipelotrichaceae bacterium, assembly GCA_900314345.1. GTDB lineage: Bacteria > Bacillota_I > Bacilli_A > Erysipelotrichales > Erysipelotrichaceae > Bulleidia. The sequence continues at coordinate 1,313 of OMUX01000214.1, forward strand.
TCGTATTGTTCTCGTCATACTTCGGGTTGAATCTTCCGTCCGGATCCTTGACGCTTGTGCACTGCTTGAAGACGATGCCGGCAACCTTGCCGTTCTCTGTGAGGACTTCCTTGGGACCCCAGCCGTTCTTCACGACGATGCCTTCGGACTCCATCTCTTCCACTTCTGCCTTGTCTGCAGGCATTTCTGCTCTGCTTTCCAGGCACAGCATTGTAACCTTGCCGTCTGTGCATCTTGCGGCTGTGGCAGCGACATCGGCTGCGACATTGCCGCCGCCGACAACAACCACATCGCCGGAGAGTCTGACGGAGTGGTCCTGGTTCACGCGGCGCAGGAATTCGACACCGGTTTCGACGCCTTCCGCATCTTCACCTGGAACGCCTGCCTTTCTTCCGCCCTGCAGGCCGATGGCAATGTAGAATGCCTTGTAGCCCTGCTTGCGGAGTTCATCGATGGTGACATCCTTGCCGACTTCCACGCCGGTGCGGATCTCGGCACCCATCTGACGGATGATGTCGATTTCTGTTTCAACAACCTTCTTGTCCAGACGGAAGGAAGGAATGCCGTTGACCATCATGCCGCCGGCAACAGGCTCCTTTTCGAATACGGTGACCGGATAGCCTTCCTTGCGGAGATAGAAGGCTGCGGTAAGCCCTGCAGGACCGCCGCCGATGACAGCGATCGGGTAGTTGTCCCACTGCTTGCCTTCGCCGTTGAAGCACTTCTCGACAAACTTCTCGGGATGCGGCATCTCTTCGTGGTATGTCAGGAACTTCTTGATTTCATCAATGGAAACTGCTTCATCAATGGTTCCTCTGGTGCATCTCTGTTCACAGCGGCGGTTGCAGATGTTGCCGCAGACGGCAGGGAACGGGTTGTCCTGGCGGATCAGACGCACAGCATCTTCATACCTTCCATCCTTTGCCATCTGTACATAGCCCTGTACAGCAATGTGGGCAGGACATGCAGTCTTGCAGGGGGAAGTACCGGTGTCATAGCAGTTGAGCTTGTTGAGATCACGGTAGTTCTTTGCCCAGTGTTCATGTCCCCACTTGGTATTGTCCGGCAGTTCATGAAGCGGATACTTCACTTCACTGCCATCCTTCCTGCAGAGCTTCTGGCCGAGTCTTGCGGCACCGGCCGGGCAGACCTCCACGCACTTGCCGCAGGCGACGCACTTGTCGTGGTCGACATGGGCACGGTATGCGCTTCTTGACATGTTCGGCGTGTTGAACAGCTGGGAGGTACGGAGTGCATAGCAGGATCCCGGAGAGCAGTTGCAGATGCCGACGATGCGGTTTTCACCGTCGATGTTGGTGATCTGGTGAACGTATCCCTTTGCCTCGGAACGCTTCAGGATCTCCCTGACTTCATCCTTGGAGATGTAGTATGCATCCTTGCCGGATTCAACAAGGAATTCTGCGATATCACCGACACCGATGCACATGTGGCCTTCAATGTCGCCGACGCCTTCGCCTCTGACACGCTGTGCTCTGCGGCAGGAACAGGTCATGGCACAGAAGGTATCGTACTTGTCGATCCAGTGGGAAAGATGTTCCACCGGTACGGATTCAGACTGTACGTCAATGGCCTTCTCAACCGGGATGACATGCATGCCTAAGCCGTTTCCTCCCGGAGGGATCATGTGTGCTGTAATGCCCAGAGGTTCCTGAGGAACCAGGTTGAACATGGTGGCTACTTCCGGATGCTCTTCGACAAGCTGGGTGTTCATCATCATGTATTCACCGGAGCCGACAACCCACAGCGGCACGAGATACTGCTTGTGGTGATCTTCATTGTCACGGTTCTGTTCCAGGATGCCGATCCACAGCAGATGCTTGATGAGCTCCATGGTCTTCTCCATGGAAAGGTTGTTCATCTTTGCCAGCTGTTCAGCGGTATAGGGCACACGCTTCTTCTTGAAGCTGAGCATGAAGTCGATCTCTTCATCTGTCAGAAGACGATCGATGATCCAGAAGTCGACGTTGTTCTCCTTGACGCCGCCGATCTGTCTTGGAATGTAGTCAGTGATCATCTGACCGAGCTTTGCGACCTTCTTCCTTCTGACAGGATCGGCGCAATGGTAGTCTTCCAGCGGGAAGTCCCTTTCGTTGATACAAAGATTGGGATCTACATCTCTTGACATAATTGTTCTCCTTATTACAAAGTATGACTTTGTGAGCAAATGCATTATATCAGATAGTGTGCTTTCGGGAAGGGGTGGTTTGACCAGATGGAGCAGAAAATGTATCCGGTTACAAGTTACAGATGATCAGAATCCGTTCAGTTTCGCATGGTTGTGGTCTGACCAATGCACATATGGCAATGAAAAAGGACTGTACGGATACAGTCCCTTGTGGTGCCGGCAACCGGAGTCGAACCAGCGACCTACTCATTACGAATGAGTTGCTCTACCAACTGAGCTATGCCGGCGTTTGAAACAGCAGAGTTATTATAGTCGAAAACATGCAGGGCCTCAACGGGAAATTTCTGTGCGTGAGTTGTAAGCAGTTTCGCGGCTGGAGTATAATTTCCATGGTTTAAGCATAAGGAGAAAAGGTAAACATGCTGGAATGGAAGAATTCTGATGAACTGGCATCCTGGAAGAAGCTGAAGGATGTCAGGCTTGTCGATGTCAGGAAGGAACTTGGCGGAGACAATGGTGCAGAACGTGTGAAGACGTATCATGTGCCTATGGCTGAAGGACTGGATTACAACTTCGCAGCCAAGGCTGTGGACAAGGATGTCCTGGAAGCTCTGGCTGAGCTTGGAAAGGAAGCACAGCTTGCTGAGAAGTATGAGGCTCTTTACAACGGTGAGATGATCAACACCGGTGAGAAGCGTCTGGTCCTGCATCAGCTGACAAGAGGCCAGCTTGGAAACGATGTCATCGCTGACGGTGTGAACAAGCGTGAATTCTATGTCGAGCAGCAGAAGAAGATCGCTGACTTTGCGGAAAAGGTTCATAACGGCGAGATCGTCAATGAGAAGGGCGAGAAGTTCACCACGGTTGTGCAGATCGGCATCGGCGGCAGTGATCTTGGCCCGAGAGCCATGTATCTTGCCCTGGAGAACTGGGCAAAGGTAAACGGCAAGCTGAAGATGAATGCAAAGTTCATCTCCAACGTTGATCCGGATGATGCGGCTGCCGTTCTGAATTCCACGGATGTGGCACATGCCATCTTCGTTCTGGTATCCAAGTCCGGCACAACACTGGAAACACTGACCAACGAGACATTCGTCAAGAATGCGCTGGTCAGGGATGGTCTGGATCCTGCAAAGCATATGATTGCAGTTACAAGTGAGTCTTCCCCTCTTGCAAAGAACGAAGGGTATCTCGCTGCGTTCTTCATGGACAACTACATCGGCGGCCGTTATTCTTCCACATCCGCTGTCGGCGGTGCGGTTCTTTCCCTGGCCTTTGGTCCGGAAGTCTTCAATGAATTCCTGGAAGGCGCACATGAGGAAGACAAGCTTGCATGTGAGAAGGATCCGCTGAAGAACCCGGAGATGCTGGATGCCCTGATCGGTGTCTATGAGAGAAACTTCCTTGGCTATGGCTGCACGGCAGTCCTGCCGTATTCCCAGGCCCTGAATCGTTTCCCTGCGCATCTGCAGCAGCTGGATATGGAAAGCAACGGCAAGAGCGTCAACCGCTTCGGTGTTCCGGTAAACTATGTCACAGGTCCTGTCATCTTCGGCGAGCCGGGTACCAACGGCCAGCATTCCTTCTATCAGCTCCTGCATCAGGGAACAGACATCATCCCGCTGCAGTTCGTCGGCTTCCGTCAGAACCAGGCAGGCATGGATGACAATATCCAGGGCAGCACAAGCCAGCAGAAGCTGTGCGCAAATGTTGCAGCACAGATTGTTGCCTTTGCCTGCGGCAAGGAAGATGAGAACCCGAACAAGAACTTCAAGGGCGGCCGTCCTTCCAGCATCATCACAGGCGATCAGGTAACGCCGAGATCCCTTGGCGCTCTGCTTTCCCACTTTGAGAACAAGGTCATGTTCCAGGGATTTGTATGGAACCTGAACAGCTTTGACCAGGAAGGCGTACAGCTTGGCAAGGTTCTTGCCAAGAGGGTTCTGGCACATGACACAGAAGGTGCCCTCAAGGCTTACAGTGATCTTCTGAACATCTGAGGAATACAATCGAATATCCATTGAGAGAAGTCCGTGCATGCGGGCTTTTCTTGTGTCTTGCGGGCGGGTAGAAAGACAGCGAGGAATGATGATATGAAAATCCTGAAGAATAAAGTAAAGCTTGATGATGGAAGAGAGTTTTCCGTCGGCAGTGAACCATATGACAAGGATGGAAGGCCGCAGCTTGTGAGGAAGGCGCTGGACTGGAAACATCTGTTTGATGTGAGCAAGCGCAGCCGGGCAAGAGCACTTTGTGACAGCGGAGCTGTCGGGAATCTGAAGGTGAATGACAACAGCATTCATGCATACGTCAAAGACAAGTCATCTTACAGAAATCCCGCCGTGAAAGCCCACTCCTTCAGGTGTGGAGATCATAAACAATGCGGACATGCAGGATCCGGAAAAGACACTGAAGAGAACCGGCTTCATTCATCTTGCCTTCTCTGTCGGGTCAAAGGAAAAGGTGGATGCACTGACAGCGCAGCTGAAGCAGGATGGCTATGAGGTGACAAGCGGACCAAGGACAACAGGGGGACGGCTATTATGAAAGCTGTGTTCTTGCCATTGAGGGCAACCAGATCGAGATCACGGTCTGAAACGCTGTTTCTGAAAATCTTTCCAGAATAATGGAACAGGCTTATAATACAGGTGTCATGGAGCTTTGAAGTAAGCTTAGCGCCTGGACTGCAATGACATGCAGTTGACGAGGACCCGGTATTGATCGAAAGATTCGGCGGATGACCGGGAGGCTTGGTACGGCCTGAACAATGGGAAAAACCAGTTCGTGAGAGCTGAACAGATCCATTCGGTATCCTCCATGATTGATTTTCATCACACAGTCAAGGAGGATATTTTAATCATGTGTGGAATTACCGGTTTTACAGGCAAGGAACGTGCTTTGCCGTTTTTGCTGCAGGGTCTGAGCAAGCTGGAGTACCGTGGCTATGACAGTGCCGGCGTGACGCTTGTGGCAGACAGTCTGAAGACATGGAAGACCAAGGGACGTCTTAGTGAGCTTGAGGCGATCATGGAAAAGCAGGTCTGCCCGCAGACCTGCGGCATCGGTCATACCAGATGGGCAACCCATGGTGTGCCGAGCAACCTGAATGCGCATCCCCATACCAATGAGGATGATACGATTTCCATCGTTCACAACGGCATCATTGAAAACTATTCCGATCTGAAGAAGGAACTGGAATCCTATGGCGATACCT
>OMUX01000189.1 GCA_900314345.1 uncultured Erysipelotrichaceae bacterium
AGAAGACATTGACACCTTCTTCAAATCCATGCTGGAGGGAGACCGCTTCATTCATGTCAGCGACTACCACCTCAAGAGACTGGATGTCATTCCGGATGAATCTTCCTTCAGGTCTCTTTACTGACTCAGCATCAGACGTCTTCCATACCGGTTTCCACGGTATCTTCTGTCTGCTTTTCCGGATGCCTCTTGAATGGCAGTTTCCATGCGGTATGTCTCAGACTCCGTCTGTTTTCTGGCTTCATCATCCTTTGCCAGTACCGCACCATAGGCATTATATGCAGATTCACCGGGTGCAAGGCTATACAGAATATCCTGAAGTGTCGATGCATCTTCCTGTTCCAGCAGTCTTTGAAGCTGTGTGTACTTGGCACAGTCCTGTCTTCCTCTTTCCAGCATGGCAAGCCGTACAGAAAGATATGGCTGCGGGTTCTGTGCATTTGCTTCATCAGGATATAACAGCCAGGGATCCCCTGCCTCAAAGGAAGGATATTCGGTATTTACAAGCGGCTGTGCATTCCATGCATTCCATGCCCAGCGCAGATACCCGTCAAAGCCATTGGACAAGCCATACATCTGGAAGAACACGGACTCTGCAGGATCAGAAACAACAAAGGCATTGGGATAATTGCCTGTGCAGTTGTACAAGGTAGTCTGCAAGCCCTTTTCCTTCCGGTGTGCTATGAACTGCTGTAACTCCGTATCATCCTTGTCATAGCAGGCAGCAGAGACGGACAGGGATTCAATGTCGTCAAAGATCTTCTCATCCCTTGGCACGGTATTGACCGCACTGCTCAGCTTCATGGTATGCCATTGTTCATCATGCACGCTGTGCACCAGGTCCAGTGCTGTCTGATAGGAATCCACAGACCTTTCATCTATAAAGAGATAAGTCTTCTCATACCATCCCTTTTCCACCAGATGATTGATGAATGCCTGCAGGAAGTTCTGCCAGTAGTATGTCCATTCTTCGCTCCCAAGGGTCAATGCCAGCCTTGCGCTCGTCCCGTCTGCACGATGCAGTGTAATGGCATCTTCAAACGGCAGGATGGAGAAACAGTCAATCCGTTCATCAATGCCAAGATCCATGTTCAGCTGCACCCATGCATCAAATGCACTGTAGTCATACCAAAGGCTGTTGTCTTCAGCAAGATTCCAGGTAATCAAAGACGGGGTATCAAAGTATGTCTGGTGTGCCCATGGTTCCTCCACGATCGTACAGGTGATATTCCTGCCTCCAAGATCGTGGTACACCTGCATCTCCTTCTTCAGTACTGCCAGATGCTTTTCAGAGAAAGGCTCTTCATCCTTCAGAATGTCATAGTAGGAATAAGAACTGTACGGATACTGCCAGAGGTTCAATGACGGATAATCCTTCCATTGAAGGGAAAGGTTCAGTACATTCACTGTCATCTTCAGCCTGACTGTTTCATTGCCGTCTGTGATGTTCACGCTGCCACGGTATATTCCTGCCGGTGCATTCCCTGGTACCGTAAAGCTGATCCAGTAATAACCGATATCATTCCCTGTTCCCTGGATGGTATTCTCACGGCTGATGATGTCATACACTTCTTCCTTCGGGGCACTCTTTGTGCCAAAGCCAAGCGAAGCTTCCGTGGCATGCAATGCAGAGACGGTCACAGGAATATGCACTGCACCATACAGATCCCCTTCTGCGGTGACTTCAGTATTTTTCTGAAACGATACCGCAGCCTTCAGACATACCGTTTCATTCTGCCATGCCTGCACCTGTACCTGCTGTTTTCCTTCATATGCATATAATGCGGCATTCACATCGCTGTCTGACAGAACACCTGGATCAGAAAACCACGCATCAAAAGCACTGCCTTGTGCATGAACCGGCAGTACCTGGATACAGATGACAAAAAGACAGAGAAACAGCTTCAGCAGTCGTTTCATCATACTGTGGCAAGGAGACCCCGGCTTCAACGTGTGCCAGCACATAAGTCGGGGAGGAATTGCCACCCTCCAATTCTGCGAACCGGTGCGACGGCCTTGACCGCCACCGATTTTCCAGTTTCCAGCATGACACGGCTTCCGGCACA
>OMUX01000215.1 GCA_900314345.1 uncultured Erysipelotrichaceae bacterium
GCCAGGATGGAGGCATCCTTTCGGAAGTCCGTGCTGTAGCCGACGGATTCCTGCATTTTCCTGCGCACCAGTTCATTGATGGAAGAGGCAGCCAGCTGCTTGAATCCACGTTCATCCATGCCGATGGCAGCGTTCTCCGACTGTTCATGGATCTCGTTTGTGATCAGTTCCATCTGCCGGTCCACGACATCCAGGGAATCCCGGACGGTCGCAAGGACCCCGCGGTAGAACCTGTCATTTGCAATGAACTCCTGGTTCTTGTAGATGATCTCATGTTCAATTTCACTCCAGAAGGAATGCACCAGGGACTTGATCTGCAGCTCAAAGTTCACACTGTCATTGTCAAGCATGCATCTGCCATCCAGCCGGTAGACCGTATATCCGTTGCGTTGCAGCTGCGGCTGTACCATGTTCAGGTTCAGACTGATGTCCGGAAAGAGAATACACGGGGAATAGGACTTGTCAGAATTTTTGCAGAAAGCATGGAAAAGGTCATGATACAGTTCTGCTTCCGAACGGATGAAACGGCATTCCACCGTAATGCCGACGATATCCGGCATATGATCCAGCGCATCCTCTGGATCGCTGAAGTTCTTGTAGTACTTGTTCCTGAGAAGCTTCTCTCTTGTGCTTCCGGATTCCTTGATACGGGTATGGATATTGACGATATCCTGTGTTCTTGCCTCATAGATCTGTGCAAAGACACTGCTGAGCCTGGCTTCCGCCTTTTCATAAAGCGGCCTGTCTTTCTCATACAGCTTCATTGCTTCATCGAGGAAACGGAACATTTCAAGTTCCATTGATTCATTACCTCCTGTTACTGAAGGCGCTGTGCCTTGGGGTATTTGTTCTTGAGGATTGTGCCGTCGGACTTTGCATAGCCGATGCAGTGTCCCCTGACGCATACAGCACATTCACCCTTCTGTGCCTTTTCATTGATGGTCATGCCATGCATGTAGGCATCTGCCTGCTGTTCTGTGATTTCCACAGAAGGAACGGGTGTGCAGAAAGAAGAAAGATACATAGCATGGGATGGCTCAAAGCGATGGTTCTTCATTGTGCCAAGCAGCACCTGATGGCGGATCAGATGACAGTGTCCGGCAGTGATTAACGGATATGTGCCGCCATAGACCTTGTCCTGATGCACATACAGATACGGATAGGAAACCTTGTGTTCCTTCAGGAACTGCCCTGCTTCCTTCGGTATGGCATCACTTTCCAGCAAAGGCAGCCTTGTGCCTTCCTCTTCCCCTTCCTTCTTCAGAAGACAGATGAAGTGCCCGTCTCCTCCTTCCATAGGGAAGATGCGCAGGCATTCTGCAGTGTTGTTTCCAAGATCAAAGCCATGTCTTCCGAATGCAGCATCCACATGCTGGATCTTGATGTCCGGATATTCTGTCTTGAACCAGACCATGTTCTCTTCGTTTTCCTCTCTGGAAAACGTGCAGGTGCTGTATACCATGCGCCCGCACTTCTTCAGACATGCATACGCAGAGGCAAGGATATGCTTCTGTCTTCTTGCACAGGCAAGCACATTTTCAAGACTCCAGTTTTCCACGGCCTTTTCATGCTTGCGGAACATCCCTTCGCCAGAGCACGGGGCATCGACCAGCACCATGTCAAAATATCCGGCAAAATCACGGGCGATGTTCCTTGGATCTTCGTTGAGGACCATGACATTGGCACAGCCATAGCGCTCGATGTTTTCTCTGAGGATCTGGCAGCGCTTCGGATCGATCTCATTGCATACAAGAAGACCTTCATTGCCCATGCGCTCGGCAATCTCCGTGGATTTGGATCCAGGCGCTGCACAGAGATCAAGGATCTTCATGCCAGGCCTTGGATCAAGGACAGTCACTGCTGCAGAGGCGCTTGGCTCCTGCAGATAGATGAGTCCTGCAGCGTGCTGCCACATGGCACCCACTGCCTTTTCATCTTCCAGAAGAAAACCGTTGGACGCAAAAGGAGAAGGTCTTTTTGCAAAGCCTGTCAGATTGAATATTTCTTCTTCGTCTGTCTTCAGCAGATTGTAACGGAAGCCTCGCTGATGCGGCTGTTCCAGCGATGCAAGGTATGCCGGATATTCCTCTTTCAGCATGTCCTGCATGCGCTTCAGATATTCTTCGGAAATCATAGCAGCATCTTCCGTACTTCATCCTGGTCATGACGAAGCTGAGTGATCAGTTCTTCTTTACTTCCGAACTTCTTTTCATCCCGGATCCGGTGAATGAAGCGCAGGGCAACATTCTGGCCATAGAGATCCCCTTCGAAATTCAGAAGGTTTGCCTCCAGGGAAAGCTGGCTTGTGAAGTTGATCGTCGGGTTGTGACCAAGGTTGACCATGGCCGCATATTCCTTTCCTTCTGCAATCATATAGCAGGCATAGACACCTGTTCTTGGAAGGACATATTCCGAGGGTACATGGATGTTGGCGGTGGGAAAGCCCATGGTCCTGCCGATGCGCTTTCCATGGATGACCGTGCCGCGCATTTCAAAGGGATGGCCTAAGAGAACAGCAGCGGTAGTGATATCTCCGCTCTTGATGAGCCGGGTGATCCTGGTGCTTGAGATCTTCCCGTCCGCATCCTGGATTTCACGGACAATCTCCACCGGGCAGCCTGCTTCCTTCTTCAGGGATTCTCCGTTGCCTGCACCTCTGGCGCCGTAATGAAAGTCATAGCCGCACACGATGCCCTTCAAGGGAATCTGATGGAGTGCCTTTGTGACAAAGTCCTCCGGGGATAGGGAACACATTTCCTTTGTGAAATCGAGAATGTAGATGATGGCAATGCCGTATTCCCTGGCCAGTTCGATCTTCTGCTCCAGTGTTGTGATGTGTTCCAGGGCGCTGTCCTTTGTGCCTTTGATGGTGACCCAGGGATCCGGGTCAAAGGTAATCAATGCACTTTCCGCATGCATTTTCCCGGCCATCTGATCCGTCTTTGCGATCAGCGCCTGGTGGCCAAGATGCACGCCGTCAAAGTAGCCGATGCAGCAGACGCTTTCCGGTGCACTGGTTAATGGCTTTTCAAGATTGATATGATATACACCTGTC
>OMUX01000238.1 GCA_900314345.1 uncultured Erysipelotrichaceae bacterium
ATGTCATGCACAACATTGCTGGTTGGTGCCAAGGCAAGCAATGATCATTCCACAATGATCGCAAGAACGGATGATGGCCACTTTGATGTGAAGAAGACCATTGTTGTTGAACCGAAGGACAAGCCATGGAAGTATACAAGCAGGATTTCCCATGCGGAGGTGGAGCTGCCGGGTGATGGATTAAGATGCACCATGTCGCCGTCTGTTGATCCAAAGAACGGTACCTGGGCTGCCACAGGCATCAATGCCGCCAATGTCGGCATGACTGCCACGGAGACCATTACAAGCAACCCTAGAGTCCTGGCTGCGGATCCCATGGTGGAATACAAGAAGAGCACAAAGCGTGGCGTGAAGGATACCATCGGCGGCATTGGTGAAGAAGACCTTGTCGTCCTGACACTGCCGTTCATTCACAGTGCAAGGGAAGGTGTCCTGAGGCTTGGTTCTTTGCTTGAAAAGTATGGGACCTATGAAAGCAACGGCATTGCCTTCAATGATGAACATGAGGTATGGTGGCTGGAAACCATCGGCGGACATCATTGGATGGCCAAGCGTGTGCCGGATGAGGTATGTGTTGTCATGCCCAACCAGTTCGGCATGGACAGCTTTGATCTTGCAGATGCCTTCGGAAAGAAGAAGAACCACCTCTGCTCCAAGGATCTGAAGAAGTTCATTGCGGACAACAACCTTGACTGCAACCAGAATGGAGAATTCAACCCGAGGAATGTGTTCGGAAGCCATTCCGACATGGACCATGTATACAACACACCCCGTGCCTGGTACATGGGAAGATGCCTGGCACCGTTCTCCATCAAGTGGGAGGGTGTCAATGCACAGTACACGCCGGAGATGGACAATCTGCCCTGGGCCATTGTTCCGGATCGGAAGATCACAGTAGAGGATGTAAAGCATATCCTGAGCACACACTATCAGGGAACAGACTATGATCCCTATACCAACAGGAATACCGGCAAGAGGGGCATGTACCGTTCCATCGGCATCAACCGCACCGGTGTGACATCCATCTGCCAGATCCGTACCGGTGTACCGGAAGAGATCAAGGGTATTGAATGGATCATCTACGGTCCGACAAGCTTTGCATGCTGCGTACCGATGTATGCCAATGCCACGAAGATCCCTGCATACTTAAGCAAGGTCACCCTGGATGTCAGCACGGACAACCTGTACTGGAATTCCAGGCTTATTGCCCTGATGGTGGACGGCAAATATTCCGCTACGGTACAGATCTTCACACGCTATGAAAACAAGGTATTCATCCGTGGAAGAGAACTGGTGAAGGAATATGATGCCAGGATGAAGGAGAGCGGCGACTATACACTGACCGATGAGGCCAATGAGAAGATCGCAGCCATGGTGAAGGAAGAAACCACCAAGGTTGTCAATGAGCTTGTGCTTGAGGCAAGCAAGGCCATGAAGGATGGCTACAACCTCGCAGATAACTGAGTTGTATTATGAGACCTGTGTGATATGCACGGGTCTCTTTTGGAAAGGAATCATGATCATGGAAGACAGTGAAGTGAAGAAGAGAATACAGCAGGGCAGGGCATTCCTGCATCCCTGGCCGGCAGAGGATGACGACGATGATTACCGCACAGATCAGGAACTGAAGAAGCCACAGCCTCCTCTGGTCAAGGAACCTACGACAAAGGATTGGATATCCCTTCCCATGGATTTCTCAGGCCTGGACATTGACAACGACTTCCTGCATGTGATCAACAGCAGGAGTTCCCATCGTGTCTATACCGAAGAGCCAATGAATATCACACAGCTGAGCTTCCTGTTATGGTGCACCCAGGGCGTCAAGGATATCCGCGGGAAGAAGTATGCAACACTGCGCACTGTACCATGCGGAGGGGCTAGACATGAGTTTGAATGCTATCTGGCAGTACGGAAGGTGGAAGGCTTGCAGGATGGTCTGTACCATTACCTGCCCATGAAACATGCCATTGAGTTTCTCGACAGGAAGGATGACATCAGTGCCTTTTTCGGACAGTCTCTGGATGAACAGACCTGGGCAGAGAAGGGAAACGTCGTATTCTACTACAGTGTTGTACCGTACAGGGCGGAATGGAGATACGGCATCGATGCACACCGCATCGTGATGTGTGATGCCGGACATATCACCGAGAATCTGTATCTTTCTGCCACAGCCATTCATCTGGGAGGCTGTGCCATCGGTGCTGTGAATGGCCCGCTGTGTGATGCAGCATTCGGCCTGGATGGAGAAGAGGAGTTCATCTTCTATGCCATGGTCATCGGTACGGTATCCGATGCAGATTCACAGAAGGAAAAGGACTTCTATGCCTTTGTGAAGGAACAGGGGCTGTAACCGCATACAAAAAAATCCTTGACAGATCGGAAATATCAAGTAATCTGAATTTGTAAATCGTAATGGCTTGTTACCTGAGTCAATGACTACTGGGCAAACCCATTCAAAGCAGCAGTGTATGTGTTTGCTTTTGGGTACGTCCGGTTTTTTCTTAGGCAAGAGGCATCCAACATAATCACATTCACAGCTGCCACGTATTTACAGAAGGGGAAGGGAGCAGTGAGATGACAGATCCGTTTCATTACACCGTAGGCAAGGTTCTGAACAACAATGCTGTCATTTCAGAGAATGAAGCAGGCAGGGAAGTGATCATCATGGGAAAGGGCGTCGGATTCAATACCCGTGCCGGATTCCGTGTTGATCCGAAGAAGCACTTCAAGGTCTATGAACTGAAGAGTTCAGACCGGCAGAAGCTTGAAACCCTCCTGAATGAAATTCCCTATGACTGCTTCGAGCTGTCGCAGCAGGTGATCGAACATGCGGAAAAAGCACTTCGAAGAAACCTGAATCCGACACTCATCCTTGCCCTGGCAGATCATATCAACTTTGCCGTCACATCGTACCTGGAAGGAAAGTATCATCCCAATCTCCTCAATGAAGAGATCCGGAGGTTCTACCGGGAAGAGTACCGGTGTGCGGAAGAGATCCTGGATATGATCAATCACACCTACAACATCAGGATGGCGGAAAGTGAGGCAGGCTCCATCGCCTTCCATCTGATTAACGCGGAATCAGATGAAAGCGAAGACCAGACCACAAGGATCATCAGCGGAACCAACGATATACTGCAGATCATCGTTGACTCCCTGCACATCCAGGTCTCTGAGAACTCACTGAGTTACAGCAGGCTTGTCACGCATATCCGCTACTTCCTGAAGCGCATCCTGGTGGATGAGGCAGACGGCTCCGGCTTCATGGCTGACCAGATTCGGTTCAATGAGGACAGTGAAGACTATCAGAAGATCGCTGTTGCGCTGGATCAGATCGCTGACTATCTCAGAAAGCACTATGCCTATGAGATCAATGATGAAGAGCGGCTGTACCTGCTGATTCACCTGATGCGTGTACTGATGAGCGAGAAAGAGGAAAAGAGGAAAAGAACATGGCAGTAAAGATCGATTTCGCAGAGACCGCTAAGAAGCTTGTAGAGCTGGTCGGCGGTCCGGACAACGTGCAGTCCGTCACGCACTGCATGACAAGACTCCGTTTCACACTGAAGGATCCAAAGAAGGCAGACCTGGACGGCATCAAGGGCACAAGGGGTGTCATGGGATGTGTTGTGGCAGGCGGCCAGACACAGGTCGTCATGGGTGAAAACCTGCTTGGCACCTACCAGGAAGTCCTGAAGCAGAACAGCTTCAAGGAAGATGCAGTCGTGGACGAGAATCTCGACGCAGATACAAAGCAGAACGTCGGACAGAAGATCCTTGCCTTTGTGGCAGGTGCTGTCACACCGACCGTACCGGCACTGATTGCCGGCGGCATGCTCAAGGTCGTACTGCTTCTCATCGGTCTGATATCCCCGGACTTCGCAGCTTCCCAGACCAACACGATCCTTGGCTGGATTGCCAACGCTCCGTTCTACTTCCTGCCGATCTTCGTTGCCTATGGCGGTGCCAAGAAGCTCAATGCTACACCGACCTATGCAATGCTTGTTGCGGCAGCCCTGCTGACACCGGCATGGACCACCATGATTGCCGATGGCAATCCGGTGCACATGTTCGGCGTTCCGGTGAAGCTGGTCGGCTATTCCAGCTCCCTGCTGCCGGCATTGCTGATTGCATTTGTTGCATCTTATCTTGAAAGATTCTTCAACAAGATCGTCCCGGGCATCTTCAAGTCCCTGCTCGTCGGTCTTCTGACCGTTGCCGTCACAGGCTTCCTTGCCTTCACGGTTCTTGGACCTCTGGGTTCCTATGCAGGACAGCTGCTTGTCAAGGTATTCATGGCACTGGAAGGCGTACAGCCGATTGCCGTTGCAGTTCTTGCAGCACTTCTGCCTTGGCTTGTCATGACAGGCATGCACATGGCATTCGCACCGTTCATGACCTCCAACATCACGGATATCGGCTATGACGCCATCATCCGTCCGGCATTCCTGCTCCACAACATGGCTGAAGGCGGTGCCTGCATCGGCGTTGGTCTCAAGGCCAAGGATCCGGAATTCAAGTCCCAGGCATTCTCCATTGCCTTCGGATGCATCGTTGCCGGTGTTTCCGAACCTGCAATCTATGGTATCAACCTCAAGCTCAGAAAGCCGATGATCGGTGTCATGGCAGGCGGCGCTGCCGGCGGTCTTGTCGCAGGTCTGCTTGGTGCCAAGGCTTATGTCATGGGGTATTCCACCATCATGGCACTGCCGATCTTCGTTGAGACGATTCCGGCAATGCTTGCTGGTATTGTTGTATGCATTATCGTCGCAGCTGCTGTGACATTCATTCTTGGCTTCGACCAGGATCAGGCACACGTATAATCAATCACTGAATATCAGAAGGAGAAGAAGCGATGAGTGACAAGAGATTCCCGGAAGGCTTCCTGTGGGGAGGCGCTACTGCAGACTTTCAGTATGAAGGCGGTTTCGGCGAAGGCGGAAGAGGTCTTCTGAGCCACGACTACGAGACAAACGGAAACCAGGAAACACCAAGACACCATACCCTGCGCATGCCGGATGGCTCCATTGTCAAGCCGAGAAGCAGCTTCTTCTATGCAGATCCCGTACCGAAGGAGGCAGAGCCTGTTTTCCTGGATGATGAGTATTATCCTAGCCATCAGGCAGTGGACTTCTATCACCAC
>OMUX01000148.1 GCA_900314345.1 uncultured Erysipelotrichaceae bacterium
AAGAGTCAAAGATTCTGGGACTGGACTACAGCTCGGGGCACTTTTATGTTGACAACAACGGACATCGTGCAGATGCACCGCACTGGTTAAGCCTTAGATCTTTCAAAAACTAGTACCACATTCAAAATGACTTGAAGAATTCCGCATTGTTGTGCGGTTTTCTTTTGCACTTCTATTGAGTTTCATTCAAAAACGGACTATATTTGTAGTACTAGATAGTACTACTTATGCCGACGATCAAGAAACAAAACATCCGTTATGATTCGGATTTCAACATCATCTCTGGTACTGCGGCTGTTATTGAGACGGTTTACGACCCTCACCGCATCGGCCATTCACGTAAGATTACCCGCGAATCGTTGGGAAAAGCCATCTGGATTGACAGCAGCGGCAGAGAAGGAATCTTTCTGAGCTCTACCCGTGGTCTTGTCCGTTACAATGCAGATCTTGATTGCTTTTATTCTGTTCCTGCTGATGATCCGCACATTGCCAGCAGGAAAGATCTTCTGCCGGAACCGGAAGTACACACTGTTCTGGGAGATTCGTTCCTTCTTCTCAGCTTCATGAAAAGTACCGGAATGCTTGGAATACTGCATTCTGTATTTCCGAAGAATGCAGAATATGAGAGGTGTCTGTGCCACATTCTGCACACCGTCCTGAGAAATGGTGCTCACAAGAGCTGTGATGATTTCATCCAGCAATCCTATGTATCCTGGTTGTTTGATGATGTGGTCATTGGAACACTTGAATCTGATTCTGCGTATTTCTCAAAAATGGGTGATGACAGTATCCGTGTTTCCTTCTTCAGACAGTTTGTTCAGTGCATGAGAAAGAAGAATCCGAAATTCGGTTCTGCCTGTTATGTAGATTCAACACCTCTGCCCAACGATATTCAGACGATGGTCACGAATGCATTCGCATCTCATGGAACTGCAGCTTCAGTCTGCCAGACAAGGATGGTACTTGTGCTGGATGAGGAAACGAACCTTCCGGTATGGTTTTCACTGATTCCTGGAAATGTGCTGGATCTCCAGACACTGAAGAAGATGGACTCCGATGTGCTGGAAACACTGGATGTGCATATTGATTCCTATGTGCTTGATGCGGGATACCTGACAAAAAGTGTATTGTCTGAGTTCAATAATGAAACAAAACCATATACAGATGAAGCCGGCAATGAACACAGACGGCTGTTACTGGCAAAGATGCCGGCAAGACAAGGCTTCCCATTCCATGAACTATATAAAGTATGCTTGCCATATTTCCACCACGTGAAATACCAGTTTGATCGTGCAGGCCATACATACTTCGCGGCAGGTATGGAGATAAAAGTTTTTGACTACCCGATCAATGCCTATGTCTATCTGGATTTTGACAATGCCTTGAATGGTATCAGAAGATTTCGGGATGAACGTCCAGACGAATATCAGAACATGAGTATTGAAGAGAAGGAATGGTCCAGCTACAGGAGCGGATTCTTCATTCTGCTGTCGAACAAAAAAGAGAAGCCAGAAAAAATATTGGATGAATACTTCATAAGAGCGGATATTGAAACATACTTCAAGACGCTGAAGGACTTTACGCAGTTACTGCCGCTGAATAAATGGACACTTGAGACCATCAATGGAAAGATACTCAACGATATCATCAGCTCGATTGCATACACCTCATTGCGTGAGATGATCAACAAGAAAAACAAGGCAATGACAAAGCTGATCAGTAAAACGCAGGCATTGATGTGCACGCATAAGCATGATGGAAATATTCTCGTGGATCCACCTTCGAAGCAGGTAAGAGAAATGTACAAAGATGTAGGCATAAGCGTGCCATCGTACATTCATACTGAGAAGTATAAGAAAGAAACTCTTCTTCTGCATGATTGAAAGGCAGCACCTGTAAGCTTATGCTTTTCAGTGCCGCCAAAATGTAGTACTAATTTTCTTAGGATCTAAGGGTTAATGGAACTGAAGTTCTTTTCCTTTTCCAGTGCAATGAATGCCTGCCGGATCAGATCCGAAACAGAATCCCTTTCTTTTTCCTGACTTATGCTCATATTGGATTCACCGTTTGATGAAACTGTATACATTATACAGTAGTAAAGAAAAAAGAATGCCTGCATGTGCAGACACCCTTCTCAGTACAATATCACTCAGCTGTATGATCAGCATCCTTCTGCCACTGCGCAAGCAGTGTTCCTGTTCTTAAGATCATGTCTTCCTGCATGGCAATCCTGCTCTGCAGGCTGTTCGCAATTCTCTGGCAGTTCCCGTAGTACTTTCCTGCCTCTGCATCAGACTGATGATTCATCATGTCAGATGTTTTCAGGGAGTAGTAACGGATCAGCCGTACCTGGATGTCATTGTCTTCTGCAATGATCTCAAGCTCTGGTCTTACACAGGAATCCTGGTCAAAGGAGAAGCACAGGCCACAGCATCCTGCACCTGTTCCAGTGTGATTCTTTCCGCTTCAGCAATCCTTCTGAGCCTTCCCGAACCAATGTCATTCAGATGTCTCTGTACTACCTTCATGGCATAAGAAGGCACACCAGGCATATGCTTCAATTGCACACTGATGCATTCTGCAAGGTTCCTGGAACCGATGCCATAGGGTTCGATGTTCATCATCCTGTCTCTGACAGAAGAGACATCCCTGCATCACTCTTTGCCAGATACCCGGAAGGACTGCAGTTAGCAAGCAGTACCATCAGGATCTTCTCTTCCTTC
>OMUX01000405.1 GCA_900314345.1 uncultured Erysipelotrichaceae bacterium
CGTTTAAAATAGAATTGCAAAATGGTTCGTCGAGATTTAAAGGTTATTAGTCTCTGGTTAAATATAGAATTAGAAATATTAAAATAAGTCAGATACAAAGTTAACAGGTTATTCATTATTTTCGTTTTAGATACAAATGGAATTTAACACGATTTCCTCTCTCCTCTGCAGACATTGGCAGGAATATATGCAATGGATCGTGGATTATGGAATCAGATATTCTGCCGGATGATAATCAGTCATCCGCTGTGATCCAATACCTGATGATCTGCATTGAATCTCACACTGCAGCCATTTCGTGAATAGCATCCCATGGTGCTCAGAGAAACTGCCGGTGGATGATTGCCTTGCCTCACTTCCTCTCAGACGCTCTCAGAGCACCGCATTGTCCATGAATCGTCCATACAGATCAGCTTCAATAATCTTATGGACTGTATACTGCATGCAGTTATTGATCCGGGATTCTGCTGGCAGGATAACCAGCCCGGCCGGAATCCACACAGAAACTGCCGTATCCGGGCAGAAATCCATCCGGATGAATGATTGGTCATCGGAGTAAAACCAGGCCGTGAAAAAGGACAGAGCCCTATTGTTTCATGCCCTGCCCTTCTCTTTTTGCATTGTGATATTGTTCACAATATGTTGCTCCCAGCCGTATGCCTTGGCCGGTGCTGCATAATCCTTTCCTAAGAGATCCTCATGTACTGTCTTCTCGAGTTCTTCAACACTCCACTTTTCCCCGTTCTTCCAGATCGGCTTGGAATTCACCGGCTGAGAATAGAACGATACCTTTCCGGATGAAGTGATTGAGAAAACAGTACCGGAGATATCGCTCCCCTTCTCACTGGCAGTGAGTGCACAGATTTGACAAAGACTGACAGGATTTCTGACATCGCAGATTCCTGCGGCTTTCCTTCCCAGTCACGGTACTGTGCATGCTTCAGGAAACGGTATGGATGTACACCGGGGAAATACCGGATGAGAGAAAAAGGAAAATGATGTTTATCTTCCCTGTTTCCTATCCATTGTTGTCTGCGTTATTTCTTAATACACAGTCCGAATTCCTGCGGCATGAATCTCGGACATACATTCTCTGTTGTAGCGATGACAGCAGAGGCAAGTCTTGTGCCGATGGCACAGGACTGCTGGAGTGTCTTGCCATAGGTCAGACCGATGGTGACTCCGGCAAAGAAAGCATCACCGCAGCCTGCGGTATCCACAACCGGCGTGTTGATGGCCGGGCAGACGCCATGCTCGCCATTTGCCTTTGCATAGACGGAACCGCGCGGTCCAAGGGTTACTACCATTGCCTTGATCCTGGCACTGCGGATCTTCCTGAGAATGACGGAGGAAAGGATATCCGGGGCAATGTTGCTGTAGTCATCGGAGAACAGGAGTCCTGCCTCTTCTTCATTGCAGACAAGGCATCCGGTGCGCTTGATGAGATCCCTTCGCTCCATGGCAATGGACATGTTGGAAACTGCGGCATAGACGGTCTTTCCGTACTTGTCTGCCAGTTCGAAGACCTTGTTCAGGATGTTGTCCTCCATGTCGATCTCAACGACGATGCTGTCAGCCTTGGAGAAGATCTCGTCTCCCTGTTCCTTGAGGATGTTGTAGATTTCAGAAAGATCCGGACGATCGGAGATGGATGCCTCAACATCGCCTTCATTGTTGAAGATGGCAAGCCATGTGCCAAGGCCATGGTCTGTTCTGCGGATATATTTCGTATTGACCTTATGACGGTCCAGCTTCTTGAGAACACCGTCGGAAAGATCACTGTGGTCGACCACGGAGATGAATGTGGGCCGGAGTTCCACATTGGCGATGTCCTCGCAGATGTTGCGGCTGACACCGCCATGGACTTCCTCCACTTCCCCGGAATTGCGGCCGTTAGGAATGTACTGTCCGTACGGGTGTCCCTTGATGTCAACGAATACTGCGCCTAGCACTACAATGCCCATGATCCCGTCTCCTTTGTCTTCAGTGTCTTCTGATGATGAACCTGCTGGTATACGGCAGGGAGCTGTTCTTCTCGGAAATCTCCGGTACGATATCATCCTTTGCCTTGCGGCGCAGTTCATTGTCCATGGCAAGCAGTGTCATCTGTCCATAGGCACGCTCTGCATTCCTTCCGGCAAGCTTTGTGACAAGATCAAATGTAGAGGTGGCAGTGCCTTCCGGCATGTGATGGATTTCCTCCAGCATGGCAGTGATCATCTCCTGTCTGCTGGTGACATTGGCAGGCTTCT
>OMUX01000218.1 GCA_900314345.1 uncultured Erysipelotrichaceae bacterium
GCAACTGGCTCTGAACCAGTCATTTCGGGAGTTCGAATCTCTCTATCCCAGCCATTGAACGCAAAAGCCGAACTTGTGGAGATACAGGTCCGGCTTTTTTGTATAATACTAGATGATTCAGAAAAAGGAGGAAAACTCTGATGAGAAAGATACTGATTGCAGTAGATCTGCAGAAAGACTTCATAGATGGTTCCCTTGGCACAAAGGAAGCCGTCGCCATTATTCCGGCATGTGTGGAGAAGATGAAGAACTGGGACAGGGAGAATGTATATGCCACAAGGGATACCCATCCGGAGAACTATCTTGAGACATTTGAAGGAAGACATCTTCCGGTAAAGCATTGCATCGGAGGCACGGAAGGCTGGCAGCTGAACAAGGATATTGCGCCTTTTGTTGCCCCTGACCATATCATTGACAAGCCAGGGTTCGGCTCCCTGAAGCTTGCGGATCTGATGAAGAACATCAACCAGATTGATCCTGTCGAGATTGAACTGATCGGTCTGTGCACGGATATCTGTGTGGTAAGCAATGCACTTCTGCTGAAGGCATACCTGCCGGACACCGTGATCAGGGTGGACAGCTCCTGCTGTGCTGGTGTGACGCCCGAGCTGCATGAAGCAGCCCTTGCGACCATGCGCAGCTGCCAGATCGAAGTGTACTGATCCATGGGTACGGTCATCAATTGCCTGGGTATTATTGCCGGCGGCATCCTGGGCATGCTCTGCGGGAGTCATTTCAGCAAGGGCATGCAGGATACACTTATGAAGGCAGATGGTGCTGCGGTGCTTTTCATCGGTATTGCCGGTGCATTGAGCAGGATGTTTGTCATCCAGGATGGAATGATCAGCACACAGGGCTCCATGATGATGATCCTGTCCCTGGCCCTTGGCGCAGTGATCGGAGAGCTGCTTGATCTCAGCGGAAAGCTGGAGAAGTTCGGGACATGGCTGAAGGTGAAAAGCGGCAATGCAAAAGACGCACAGTTTGTGAATGCCTTTGTGGATGCTTCCCTGACGGTATGCATCGGTGCCATGGCAGTGGTCGGGGCGATTGAGGACGGTGTGAACCATGATGTTTCCATCCTTGCCTCGAAGGCAGTGCTGGACTTCATCATCATTCTCTGCATGAGTGCCTCCATGGGGAAAGGATGTCTATTCTCCTTTATTCCTGTCGGCATCTTCCAGGGGGTGATCACCTTGCTTGCCGCAATGCTGGCATCTGGTGTCAGTGATGCGGCAATGAACAATCTTTCCCTGGTGGGGTCGGTGCTGATTTTCTGTGTGGGTGTGAACCTGATCTTCGGAAGGAAGATCAATGTAGCAAATCTTCTTCCCTCCCTGGTGTTTGCAGTTCTGTTTTCATTCCTGAACTTTACGTTATGAATACCTGTTTCCTGTTTGATGAAACACTGCCGGCATGTGCCCTGGAACTGCTTGATACAGAACCATTGAAGCGCATCGGCCGGATCGATATGAACTGCGGCATGAACTACACCAGTGTCATTCCGTTTGCAAAGATGGAGCCTTATACCAGGCTTTCCCACAGCATCGGCGTATCCATGATCCTGTGGCATTACACCAGGGATGAAAAACAGATGCTTGCCGGACTTGTCCATGACATTGCAGCCCCGGCATTCTCGCATGTCATTGACTTCATGCACGGGGATCATACGGCACAGGAATATACCGAAGGCCCGACATACCGGATCATCCATGAATCACCGGAGATGCAGGATGTCCTGAAGCAGCATGGTTTCAGAACGGAAGACATCACCCCGGATGATCAGTATCCTCTGGCTAACAGCAATGGCCATGTCATCTGTGCCGACCGTCTGGAATACACGCTAGGCAATGCCATGAACTATGGCTATGCAGACAAGGACAGAATCTGCTGGATCATGAGCGGTCTCGCTGCTGGTTTCAACGAACATGATGTTCCTGAGTTTGTCTTCCAGCACAGACAACAGGCGGATGCCTTTGCCTGGCTGGCGCTGCAGTGCGGCAGGACCTATTCCTGTGATGCGGACCGGTATGGCATGGAACGGCTTGCAGTGCTTCTGAAGAAGGCAGTAAAACAGGGAATCCTGTGTGAAGCAGATCTGATGAAAGATGAACCGCATGTGATACAGAAGCTTCTGGATTCTTCATTGAAAGAGGAATGGCTGTCGTTCCGCAGGATGAAGGATGTGGTGCGCCTGGATGTCTATGAAGAAGGGGCGCTGAAGGCGGATGCCAAAAAACGGTACATTGATCCGTATGCCATCGGTCAGGGAAGGGTCAGTGCATGGGATGATTCATTTCATCAGGCATTGCATGAATTTGAAGAACAAAGCTATGATGTATGGCTGAAAGGAATATGTTTATGAAGAAGACAATCGTCATCGCAAGCGGAAATGCAGGCAAGATCAGGGAGTTCCGGCAGATGCTGGAACCGGAAGGATATGAGGTGAAATGCCTTGCCGATCTGGAAGGCTACACAGAGCCTGAGGAAACCGGCACGACATTTGAGGAAAATGCAATCATCAAGGCACAGGCTGTCACGGATCAGTACCACATTGAGGCACTGAGTGATGACAGCGGTCTGTCCATTGATGCATTCAACGGGGAACCCGGTGTGCACAGTGCCAGATGGCTTGGCCATGATACCCCGTATGACAAGAAGAATGCCGTAGTGCTGGAGAAGATGAAGGGTGAGAAGAACAGGGGATGCCATTATACCTGTGCCATTGCCTGGACCAGCCCGGACCGCAAGCCGGTCGTATTCTCGGATATCGTGGAATGCGAGATTGCCGAAGAACCCAAAGGTTCCAATGGCTTCGGCTATGATCCGATTGTCTACTATCCGCCGCTTGGAAAGACCATGGCTGAGATGACAAAGGACGAGAAGAATGCCATCAGCCACAGAGGAAAGGCACTGCGCAAGCTGGAAGCCTATCTGCATGAACAGAAGGACTGACATCCTTTCTGTCCTTGGCTGGTTCCTTCTGCTAAGCGCACTGCTTGTTTCGTGTATTCTTTCTCTTTGTTTCTACCAGCCGTTTTACAGCTATGAATACAGAAAGAATGAGACAGCAGCTGAAACCGGCATGAATGCACAGGGCATGATGGAGTCCACGGAAACAATCCTGGATTATCTTCAGGGACGGCGGGATGATGTCATTGTGGAAGAGAATGTGTATGGCAGTGTACGGGAAGTCTTCAGTGAGAAGGAACGCCTGCACATGATCGATGTCCGGGATCTCTATCGTAAGTCTCTTTGCGGCATGTACGTGCTGTATGGTCTTGGCATCATATTTCTGATGATAGGACTGTACAGGAGTCATGGGCACTATTCCATCAGGAACATGGAATACGGGGCACTGCTGGTGCTTGGCATTGTGCTTGTGGTGCTGGTGCTCTCTCTCACGGATTTTGATACATTCTGGTATCAGCTTCATACGATCATCTTTCCGGATAACATGTACTGGCTGCTGGATCCCAATGTATCCATCATGATCAACCTGTTTCCCGGGACGTTCTTCTTTGATCTTGTGATCCGGATCATCCTGCTGTATCTGGTATTCCTTGGCATCATCCATTGGCTTATAAAGGAGAGTGCATGCTGAACATTGTAATGTATCAGCCCGAAATCCCGCAGAACACGGGCAATGTCATGCGTACATGTGCGGCATTCCATGCCCGCCTGCATCTGATAGAACCGCTCGGGTTCTACCTGGATGAGGCACATCTGAGACGTGCCGGCATGGACTACCGGGATCAGATCGAGCTGCATGTATGGCATGACTGGCAAAGCTTTGTGAAGGAGAATCCTGGCACCTATTACTTCACGACACGCTATGGCAAGAAGAGTCCGGATGAATTCGACTACACGAAGGATGATGAGATCTACTACATCTTCGGAAGGGAAAGCACGGGCATTGACAAGGAAATCCTGAAGGAACATCTGGATCATTGCGTGCGCATTCCCATGGCAGGGGAGGCAAGATGCCTGAATGTATCCAATACCGCTGCCATCTGTGCCTATGAAGTCATGAAGCAGAAAAAATATGCAGGCCTTTCCCGCCATGAAGTCATCAAGGGAGAGGATTTCCTTGAGACGTTTCGCGTGGACAAAGGCCACTGACTTTCCTATAATGCAGACGGAAGAAGGCTTATGATTGAATCCCTTGGAGATTTCCTGTCCATTGCGGTTGTTGTCATCATTCTGGTATTCCTTGTGTATCAGCTTTACACCGTATCCCTGAAACATCGTGAGGAACGGGAGAAGAAGCGTGAGGCAAGGTATTACCGGTATTATGACGATGCAGAGGATGACAGCAGCGATGATATCAGCGGACCGTATTATGGTGAATGATGCGTTAATGCTCAAAGGCCATGGCAGTTCCTGTGCCATCCTGTATCAGGATGGCAGCGAAGAAACACTGAACATCAGCACTGCAGAGTATCTGGAAGAAAAGTGCCTTGCCCATGGCAGCACGATGGAAGGCCGTCAGAAATGCTTTGCCATCCGCATGCAGGCAAGACAGAAGCTTCCGGTGCTGGTCAGTGAGACAAGCAATGAGATCTGGTTTCCATTGACATCCATGAAGGATCCGGATGTCATCTGGCTGAACCACAGCATGATCCTTGAGGCAAAGGCCATGCCGGACAACAACTGCTGCATCCTGTTTGCCTCAGGCATATCAAGAACGATCCGCTGCAGTGCAAGGACCGTGAAGAAGCAGATGAAGCGGTGCCATGCCTATCTGCAGGGATTCTATGAGAATCATTGAAAGGATTTATGAAGGAAAACAATGTAAGGCTTCACCCGGAAAAGCATGATGTCATCCTGATCATCATGGTCATTCTTTCCGCAGCCATCTATTCATTCGGCATGAATACGTTTGTCAAGTCAGGAAACCTGTTTCCGGGCGGCTATGCGGGTATTTCAAGACTCATCTCGCAGGTTCTTGCACTGGGCGGCATCAACCTGTCGTTCAGTATTATCTACTTCGTGCTCAATGCCCTGACAACCATCTTTGTATGGAAGCGCATCGGCCACAAATTCGTGCTGCTTTCCTTCCTCTGGTTCTCCATGACCTCCTTGTTTACGGGAATCTTCCCGGAAAAGGTGATCACGAATGATCCGCTTCTCATTGCCGTGTTCGGAGGTCTGATCAACGGCTTTGCCATCGGCATCAGCCTCAGGAACAACGCCAGTTCCGGCGGCACGGACTTCATTGCCATCTATCTTTCCATGCGCTACAACATGCCGACATGGAACTATGTGCTGGTGGTCAATGGTGCTGTGCTTGCCATTGCCGGCATCCTGTTTGGCTGGGACAAGGCACTGTATTCCATCATCTTCCAGTTTGTCAGCACACAGGTCGTCAATTCCATGCACCAGAGATACAAAGTGACAAGGCTGGATGTTGTGACCAATAGTCCGGATGAGGTATGCAATGCAGTGTTCCATACATGCCGTCATGGCATTACCAAGGTACCGTGCGAAGGCGGGTTCACGGACAAGCCGCACTGGCTGCTCTTGATCACAATCAACACCTACCAGCTCAAGGAGGTCGTCGACATCATCAAGGCAACCGATCCTCATGCCTTCATCACGCTGAACAGTGTGGAGAGGATCATCGGAAACTACTATCAGAAGCCGCTGGAATGAAACAGCGGGTTTTTGATGAAATCCGTGATTGACGGATGATGCCGAGCGGGATGAAAATAGGTACGGTAGTTTCAGGTTTCTCTTGGAAGGGAGGTGGTTTCATGTCAGACGGGTATAGTCGAAGCGATGCAGTGCCGTTGTGCCGTTTTCATCATGAAATCACACTGGAAGGAGAATCCTCATGGACGAGAAGGAAGAGCAGAAGAACCTTGAATCTTTTCGTAATCTGCTGAAGAACAAACAATATGCTGCTCTGCGCGGAAGAGCGCAGGACATGAATGAAGCCGACCTGGCTGCCTTGATGGAACAGATGGAAGACGAGGACATGCTGAAGATGTTCCGTCTGTTTCCCAAGGAGCTTGCGGCGGATGTCTTTTCATTGCTGGAGCAGGACAGCCAGCAGTACATCATCACATCACTGAGCGAGAAGGAAGCCGGCACGATCATCGATAACCTGTATGCCGATGATGCAGCAGACCTGCTGGAGGAAATGCCGGCATCGGTGGTCAAGAAGCTGCTTGCCGCAAGTTCCCCTGACACCCGCAAGGACATCAACCATCTGCTGCAGTATCCGGATGATTCCGCCGGCAGTGTCATGACCGTGGAGTTCGTGGACCTGCAGGAAAACATGACCGTCACGCAGGCCATTGACCGGATCCGCAGCATCGGCATGGATTCCGAGACAGCCAATGTCTGCTATGTGCTGAATGCCAAACGGCTGCTCCTGGGAAATGTCACCCTGCGCACATTGATCCTTTCCAGGCCGGATGATCTGATCGCCGACATCATGAACGAGGATATCGTCAGCGTGAATACCTCCACCGACCAGGAGAAAGTGGCAAACCTTTTCAGCAAGTACGACATCACCGCCATGCCTGTGGTTGACAAGGAAAACCGCATGGTCGGCATCATCACGGTTGATGATGTCATTGATATCATGCAGAGTGAGGCAACCGAGGATATCGATAAGATGAACGCCATCATCCCTTCGGACAAGCCTTATCTCAAGACCGGGGTGTTTGATACCTGGAAGAAGCGCTTCCCCTAGCTGCTGTTACTGATGATCTCGGCAACCTTTACCGGTAAGATCATCACAGGGTTTGAGGATTCCCTGAGCAAATATATTATCCTGTCTGCTTACATACCGATGCTGATGGATACCGGAGGAAATGCCGGCAGCCAGGCATCTGTTGAGGTTGTGCGCGGACTTTCCCTGGACCAGATCCACTTCAATGATTTCTTCAAGGTCATCTGGAAGGAACTGAGAGTCGGCCTGCTGGTCGGTGTGACGCTTGCCGGTGCAAACTTCGTCAAGTGCATCCTGCTCGACAGGGTTCCTGTCCCGGTTGCCCTGACCGTGTGTGCCACGATCATCTGTGCGGTATTCTTCTCCAAGATCATCGCCAGTGTTCTTGTCCTGCTTGTTTCAAAGCTGAAGTTTGATCCGGCGGTTGTGGCATCCCCGATGCTGAC
>OMUX01000220.1 GCA_900314345.1 uncultured Erysipelotrichaceae bacterium
GGCAAAGAGTGAAGTGGAAGAAGTGAAGCGCGATATCCTGGCCATTGATCCCCATGCCTTCATCATTGAGCATGACGGTGTGATGGTGACCGGCGGATATCAGAAGCGTCTGACATAAGGAGGGGTTATGAAGCTGTATTTCATCGGTGCGGATCATGAAGTTACGGGAAGCTGTCATCTGCTGGAAGTCAACAGGAAGTATCTGATGCTGGACTGCGGCATGGAACAGGGCAGGGATGTGTTTGAGAATTCCCCGCTGCCGGTACCGGCATCAAAGATTGATGCAGTGATTCTTTCCCATGCGCACATCGATCACTCCGGGATGCTGCCGAAGCTTGTGCATGACGGATTTGCAGGAAAGATCTGGACGACCAAGGCAACGGCGGATCTTTCGGATGTCATGCTCAGGGACAGCGCACACATCCAGGAAAGCGATGCGGAGTGGAAAAGCAGGAAGGCAAAGCGTGCCGGCCAGCCGGAAGTGCTGCCTGCCTATACCGTTGAAGATGTTGAGAATACCGTGAAGCTGTTTGAACCGGTTTCCTATGATGAGACGTTTGAACCAATCGAAGGTGTGAAGGTCCATTTTGAGGATGCCGGACATATCCTTGGCTCGGCGATCTGCTGTCTGAATATCCATGAAGGAAATGCCGACAGGACACTGTGCTTCACCGGGGACCTTGGCAATATCGACATGCCGATCCTGCAGGATCCTTCAGACCGGAAGAACACCGACTATGTCATGATGGAATGCACCTATGGCGACCGCTGCCATGAAGAACAGGTGGATCATGTACAGCAGCTGGCAGATCTCATGAATCAGACGTTTGCCAAAGGCGGAAACCTCATCATTCCATGCTTTGCCGTCGGCCGTACACAGGAGATGCTGTACTTCATCCGTGAGATCCTGGAAAAGAATCTTGTGAAGTACCGGAACTTCACGGTTTATGTAGACTCTCCGCTTGCCGTGGAGGCTACCAGGATCTTCACGGACAATACATTCGGCTACTATGATGCGGAAGCCATGAAGCTGATCAAGGAGGGAAACAATCCGCTTTCCCTGCCCAACCTGAAGCTTTCCGTATCCGCAGAGGATTCCAAGGCAATCAACGATGATACAACACCATGTGTCATTCTCTCTGCCTCCGGCATGTGCGATGCCGGAAGAATCCGTCATCATCTCAAGCACAATCTCTGGAAGAACAACTGCACGGTTGCTCTGGCTGGCTATCAGGCAGAGGGAACCCTTGGCAGAAGGCTGCAGGACGGGGCAAAGGATGTGACGATCCTTGGCGAGAAGATCCATGTTGCCGCAAGGATCGTGCAGCTGCAGGATGTCAGTGCCCATGCGGATCAGAAAGGACTGATCCACTGGCTGGAAACCTGTGAAGAAAAGCCGAAGAAGCTGTTCCTGGTTCATGGTGAAGACAGTGTGTGCAGCAGCTTCAGGGACATGCTGAAGGCAGAACATGGCTATCGTGTGGATGCGCCGTACAGCGGTTCCGTCTATGATCTTGTCAATGATGCATGGATCCTTGAGAAGGAGCCTGTGGAAGTCATCCGCAAGAAGAGTGAACAGCAGAGTGCACAGTCTTCAGCAAACTATGAACGTGACAATCTGTATCTGCAGCTGGTGGAGGAAGGAAAGCGCCTTGGACAGCTGATCACCACATACCGCAAAGCCGGCAAGGATGAACTGAAGCACTTCCTGAAGGATGTACAGAAGCTCATTGAACGCTGGGACAGCAGTCAGTGATATCAGGAAAGGGACAGTGCATTCTGTCCTTTTCATTATGAAAAGAAGCAGCCATGGCTGCTTCAGTGTGTATAGATGATGGTCAGGATCGTTGCCACGATCATCAGAAGAACACCGGCATAGAACGGATCATTGGGAAGATCCTTCCTTGTCTTTGCGATCTCTTCTTTCTCCAGGTAGGTCAGGTGCTTGCCGTTTTCTCCGCGGGAGAATTCTCCTTCCTTCCAGATCCAGCGTACCAAGCCGATGGTCAGACAGACGACTGCCGCATAGGTGACACCGTCCGTGAAGTGAAGGAACACCGGCGGCTTGAGCAGACCGTACAGGATTGCAAAGGCAAAGCCGATGATGACAATCGTATAGACCTTCTTGTTTAATAACAGGTTGTGTATGAATTTCTGCATGCATTCATCATACAAGGAAATTGCATGCAGGAAAGTGAAAACTAAAGGAAAGTTTTCTCAGTTCCTGTCTTCCTTTTCCTTCAGTTCACTCTTCTTGATCTTTTCTTCCCAGTGCACTTCCGCAGCCAGGGCAAAGCGCAGGGCGATGATCGCCCCCAGTGCGATATAATCCGCAGCGCCTTTGGCAGTGGCGGTCTTGAGCACCTCGCCGCACATCAGGAATTCCAGGGAGTGGGAAATGCCTGCCCCGAGCTCCAGCGGGTTTTCCTTGTGCCTGATCCAGTGGATGAAGGCTCTGGATGCACAGAAGATCATCATACCCACACCGATCAGCTCCAGACAGATGGATCCGATATCGACGACGATGACAAGGATATTTTCCATTGTTTCAACCATATTCATTACCTCTATGCGCATCATTCTACCATGCATGGCAGGAAAACCATGGAAAATATGATGATTATCACTTCATGCAGTTTGCCTGCAGGGAAATGCGATGCTATAATTCCCTTGTTTCCGGAGGTGATTTTCAATGGGATTCAAGGACAAGATCCTCGGCTTCGTTGCACCGGTTGACGATGACGATGAAGATGAAGAAGAGGAAGAAAGTACGGAAGAAGAATATACAGAAAGGGAAACAAGACCCGTGAGCAGCTACGAGCATACCAAGAATGACCGTGTCAAACAGGTATCCGCTGACACGAAGATGGTTCTGTTTGAACCGCGCAGCTTTGAAGAAGCAGAAGAGATCGCAAAGCATCTGAAGAACCGCAAGGCAGCAGTTGTCAACCTGCACAGGCTGCCGAGGGACTATGCACAGCGTACGATCGATTTCCTGACCGGCGTGGTATTTGCCCTGGATGGCACGATCCAGAAGATCGGCCATAACGTGATTCTCTGTGCTCCCAAGAGCATCGGAGTCGACGGCGCGATTTCGCTTGAAAACGACGATGACTGACCACGGTGCCTCAGACAGTCTGCTTGTACATCTCCAGGACCTGCAGCGGCAGAGTGAAGAACGGTACATGCATGAGGAATCCTTCTTCCTCAATGAAGCGGAACAGCTTCAGGCAAGGACGGTGATTCCGGAATCTGATCTGGTGCATTACGATGGCGGCTATCAAGGCGCAAGGAAGAAGAAGGTCATCTTTCTCAGGGATGAGGAGGATGACTTTTCTGATATCGTCTGCCTGTGTGCAGAGGTGGACCAGCGCTTCCGCAGGATCGGACACCGGGATATTCTCGGTGCCCTCATGCACCTGCAGATCGACCGGCACAGCTTCGGAGACTTCTGGCTGGAGAAGGATCATATCTATCTGTATACCTCAGATGCCATGGGCACATTCCTGGTGGATAACTTCACACGGATTGCAAGCCTGAATGTCTCGTTCCGGAAGATTGAGGAACACCCGGTGCAGGTGTTCCATACCCGTACGGTTCATGTCGTGATGGCATCGGAAAGGGCTGATGCAGTGGTGGCTGCTCTGGTACATTGTTCCAGATCTAAGGCCAAGGAAATGATCCGCGCCGGACTGGTTGCGTTTGACTATCAGACGCTTGAAGCACCCGATCAAGTGTGCAATAATAACGTTACGATTTCGATCCGCGGCGTCGGTCATTTCACCTATCTGGGAGCTGACCGGAAGACCCGCAGCGACCGGATCGGAGCTTCATTTCTTCAGGATATCCAGGAGGGAGAAAAGGGATCATGACTGCACCAAGGCCGACATTCAGAGTCATGAAAAACGGCTATGACCGGTTCGCAGTTGATGATGCAGTGGAGCGTTATGCAGCACAGGTTGATCAGCTGGAAAAGCAGGTGGACGCCTACCGGAGCCAGCTGGCAGAAGCAGACCGGAAGCTTGCTGAACTGCAGGCCCGCTATGATGCCCTGAACCGTTCCATGGATGCCCGCAGCCAGGCGGCTGACAGCATTGCGCGTCTTTCCATCAAGGAGGCAAACGAGATCATCTCCGCTGCCCAGAAGGATGCCGATGCCATTGTTCATGAAAGCCTGGTGACCGCGAGGCTGATTCTGACGGATCTGTCAAAACTGTATGGCGACGCCGATATGGTCAAGGACAGCACGAAGAAGAAGCTTGAGGATCTGCTTGCGGAACTGGATGAATTCCAGCTGCCTAAGATGCCGGATCTGAGATGGCTGAATGAAGCTGAAAAGAAGATGCGCTGACTGAGGACGCGCCTTCATGCCTGAAATAAGAGAGACCTTCGGATGGTGAAAAGAAGGATGGAGGACATGAAAGGACATCACCCCACGAGCATTCCGCAATTCCGGCGTTATGGAAAAGATGAGGGCATGGCAAAGCCATGAACTAAGGTGGTACCGCGTGAAGAGCGTCCTTAGACGGGCGCTTTTTATATTGTGAGAAGGAGAAGGAAATGACTGTCGATTACAAGAGCACACTGCAGATGCCGGACACAGACTTCGAGATGAGGGGAAACCTTGCAAAGAAGGAACCTGTCATCCTGAAGCAATGGGAAGAGGACAACTACTTCCAGAAGCTGCTGGAGCACCACAAGGGAGAGAAGGCCTTTGTCCTGCATGACGGACCTCCGTATGCAAACGGAAACCTCCATGCCGGGACCGCCATGAACCGCTGCATCAAGGATTTCATCAACCGCACCCATGCCATGGCAGGGTATTGCACACCGTACTTCCCGGGCTGGGATACTCATGGTCTTCCGATTGAAAACGCCATCCAGAAGCTTGGCGTGGACCGCAAGAGCATGTCTCCTGCTGATTTCCGCAGGAAGTGTGATGAATATGCGCATCAGCAGATTGCCCAGCAGATGGCTACTGAGAAGCGTCTGGGACAGATTGCCGACTAT
>OMUX01000305.1 GCA_900314345.1 uncultured Erysipelotrichaceae bacterium
ATTCAAAACTGTCAGAAATCTGTCCTTGACAACGGGACCACTTTAATATAACCACTCTGCCGTTCTTGACTAAGGCTTTAGAGATCAGCCTTCCAGAGGCCGTGCAGGTTGCAGTATTCATATGCTGCAACAGGCTTGTCATCCTCTGTCAGTGCAAATACTGCTTCCGGAGCTTCACCGGGCTTGAGGTCCTTCTTCTGATAACCCTTCTCTGTTTCCAGAATGATCCACTGGATGTAATGTGCATCCAGCATCGGGTGGGTAACAGAACCTACCTTGACCGTGACCTTTGTTCCTTCCACTGTGGCAGCCGGTACATGCTTCTCACCAGCAGCGTCTGTTGTGTTGGGAACGACTTCCTTCATTGTCTCGCCGCAGCACTTCGGGGTGCAGCCTGTCTTGGGTGCCAGGAACAGTACGAAGTTCCCGCATCCTTCACACTTGTAGAACTGTAACATTCTGCTTGTTCTCCTTTGTCTTTAATTGTAATCAATAATTTTCAGCGTGAACTTCGAAGAAGCTCTGCGGGTGCTTGCATACCGGGCAGATCTCCGGTGCTTCCGTAGAGATGACGATGTGTCCGCAGTTCCTGCACTCCCATACGGTGATGCCGCTCTTCTTGAAGACTTCCATTGCCTCAACATTGGCAAGGAGCTTTCTGTAGCGCTCTTCATGGTGCTTCTCTACTGCACCGACGCCTCTGAACTGTTCAGCCAGATCGTGGAAGCCTTCTTCATCTGCTTCCTTGGCCATGCGGTCATACATATCTGTCCACTCATAGTTTTCACCGTCAGCTGCTGCCTTGAGGTTAGCTTCGGTATCACCCAGCTCACCCAGTGCCTTGAACCAGAGCTTTGCATGCTCCTTTTCATTCTCTGCTGTCTTCAGGAACAGAGCAGCGATCTGCTCATATCCTGCCTTCTTGGCAACGGATGCGAAGTATGTGTACTTGTTTCTTGCCTGGGACTCACCAGCGAAAGCCTCCCAGAGGTTCTTCTCGGTCTTTGTGCCTGCATAGGGGTTCTTCTTCGGCTCTTCAGCCTTGGGCTCATCGACCGGCTTGAACATGTCCTTGCCTACACCGCAGAGCGGGCAGACCCAGTCAGCAGGAAGGTCAGCGAACTTCTTTCCTTCCTTCTCTTCGTCGTAAATGTAGCCGCATACTGTACAAACGTATTTCATGTATTGTTCTCCTTTTCTCTCCTGTTTGATAATACTATATTGTCAAAACCGCAAAAATACTAGTACTTTAGCCTAAAATTATTGTAATATATTGTCGATGTTAGAAGAAACAAACAGAAATAGGACATACTCCGTCGTTCATTACCGCAAGGATGAACACCTTTTCCTTGCAAGGCGCAGAATCTGGAACAAGGGCGACAGCTATCATTCCCTCCAGCACGAACATGCGGAGATGGAATTATTGCAGGTTAAGGACGGAGGAATGGAGTGCGTGGTTGACGGACAGAATGTTTTCTTAAATAAAGGAGATGTGCTGTTCATCAATTCCCTGCATATGCATGCCAGTGAACTTGGCAGCCATGATCACTGCCATTTCAATGTGCTTCTGATTCATCCGGATGCCTTTCCTTCCACACAGATTGTTTCTCCTTTCTTCCAGGCTGTCATCAGCAGACAGGGAAAAGCATATCTGCACTTTCCGGCAGGAGAAGAAGGAACCGTATTGCTTGGACAGGAAATCAGTACAGCCATTGAAACAAGCGAAGAGAAGAAACCAGGGTGGCAGCTGGAAATGCTTTCCCTTGCCTGCGGCATTCTTCGGCAACTGTGGCTGCGTGAGGAAAGCGTCAATGTCAATGCGGAAAGCAATGATGCCCTGGTGCTGAATCATATGGTGGATTACATCTACAGCCATTATCCAGAGCATCTTCATCTCAATGACATTGCCATGGCAGGAGGAACCAGTGCCAGCAGATGTTCCAGGATCTTCCAGAGCCATACCGGGCATTCACCCGTGGACTTCCTGATCCGCTATCGCCTTGAGGCAGCCTGCAGCCTGTTGAGAACCAGCGATCTTCCGGTTGCGGAGATCTCTGCACAATGCGGCTTTGAACAGCCAAGCTATTTCAACCGTCAGTTCCGCAGTGTCATGGGCTGTACGCCCAATGACTACCGGAAGAACCCCAATGATCTCTATATCCACTGATCCTGCTGAACGGCAGGATCTTTTAGTGAAGTGTAATTCGCTCTTAATGAAGTAATACTTCACTAATGGCGAATGCTGACTATACTGGGGATATGGAGGTGCAGTCATGTACATCGAAGAACTGGTGCCTGGAGTAAACCTGGAAGATTATCATAATGAAT
>OMUX01000258.1 GCA_900314345.1 uncultured Erysipelotrichaceae bacterium
CCTTGCAAAGGAAAAGCCTGAGCTGATCATTCTCGATATCATGCTGCCGGATGAGGACGGCGTCTCCATCCTGCAGAAGCTTAAGAGCCGCCAGGATACAGCAGAGATCCCGGTGATCATGGCCAGTGCCAAGGGCACGGAATATGACAAGATCAAGGGACTTGACCTTGGCGCAGACGACTACCTTGCAAAGCCGTTCGGCATGATGGAGATGGTCAGCCGTGTGAAAGCAGTGCTCCGCCGTACCAAGCACCCGCATGAGGAAGTCATTGAACGCGACCAGATCAGGATCCTGCCGGACAAGCATGAAGTCTATGTCAATGATGAACCAGTCGCTTTGACACTGAAGGAATACGACCTGCTGCGTCTTCTCATGTCGCACCCTGGCATGGTCTATACAAGACAGCAGCTTCTGAATCTTGTCTGGGGCATCCAGTATGACGGGGAAACACGTACGATTGATGTCCATGTACGTACACTCCGTCAGAAACTCAAGGATGCTGGTGAGCATATCGATACCGTGCGTGGTGTCGGATACCGCTACCGGGAAGGAGACCAATGACGAAAAGGATATTCCGTTCCGTATTAACCTCCACGCTTGCTGTCCTGGCAATGTCCGTTGCACTCATCACCATTGTTCTGAACAACCAGTTCATCAAAATGGAGAAAAGCCAGCTTGCCGTACAGACTGAGCTTGCGGCAGCCGGCGTGAATTCCGAAGGCCAGGCATATCTTGATGCACTGCAGCCGGATGGCTACCGTGTTACCTGGATTGCCACAGACGGAAGCGTGCTGTATGACTCCGAGGTGGATGCCTCCACCATGGAGAACCACAGGGAACGTGAAGAATTCAAACAGGCACTGGCCAACGGTGTGGGCTCTGCAGAACGTGAAAGCGATACAGTTGCCACGAAGACCATGTACTATGCAATGCGCCTGGATGATTCCAGTGTGATCCGTGTAGCTGTGACAAGATCCACGGTAGGACTGATGCTTGTCAGAATGATCAGTGCCTTGATCTGGATCGTGATTGCGGCAATCGCTGCTTCCATCCTGATTGCCCGCTCCCTGAGCAGGCAGATCGTGGAACCGCTGAATCATCTGGATCTCGACCACCCTCTGGATCACAGACAGTACGACGAGATTGCTCCGCTGTTAGTGAGAATCGACCGGCAGAACCATCAGATCAATGATCAGATGAATGAACTGCATCAGAAGAAGAAGGAGTTTGAAACCGTGACAGGATCCATACGTGAAGGTCTGATACTTCTGAACAAGGACAGGGAGATCCTGAGCATGAACCCTGCCGCATATACCATCTTCTCCGCCCCCAAGGAATCAGAAGGAAAGGATATCCTGACGATCTGCAGGGATGAAGAATTCTCAGAGCTAGTCAACAGTGCTCTCAAGCATGAACAGGCAGAGACCATCATCGAGATGAACCACAGACAGATCCGTGTGGATGCCTCCCCGATAACAAGCCATGGCATTCTGACGGGTGTATCCATCCTTGCCTGGGATATCTCTGATGAATACGCTGCCGAACAGCAGCGCCGTGAATTCACCGCCAATGTATCCCATGAACTCAAGACACCGCTGCAGTCCATCATGGGCTCTGCAGAATTACTGGAGGACCATCTTGTCAAGCCACAGGACCAGGATGCCTTCCTGCATAAGATACGCACGGAGTCCAGCAGACTGTTAAGTCTGATTGATGATATCATCCAGCTTTCACAGCTCGATGACATCAAGCAGGTGGATGAAACAAAGGTCAACCTCAAGGATCTTGTCTCTGAAGCAGGTGAAGCACTGGAACAGTCCGCTGATGAACATCATGTCAAGATGACTTTGAATCTCGAAAATGCAGATGTCATGGCCAATGACAGACTCATGTATGAGATTGTCTACAACCTCATGGACAATGCCATCCGCTACAACAAGGATCCGGGTACCATCACTGTCACAACAAAAGTTGACAAAGGAAAACCGACTGTCATTGTCTCAGATACAGGCATCGGCATTCCGAAGGAATCCCAGTCCCGTGTCTTTGAAAGATTCTACCGTGTGGATAAGTCCCACAGCAGAAAGACAGGAGGCACAGGCCTTGGCCTGAGCATCGTCAAGCATGCGGTACAGCTGTGTCATGGAACCATCACACTGGATTCCAAAGTCGGTGAAGGAAGTACATTCACAGTAAGATTCAATCAGACAGCCTGAAGAGAGAACGGAGCAATCCGTTTCTTTTCTTAACATCAGTCTCTTCCATACGGACAAGCTCTGATGCATACTGCCAAGGTGGAGGTATTGACCATGAGAACAGAGAATCTGATTCACCCTGGTGAAATACTCCGGGAAGAATTCATGAAGCCAAAGGATATCACCGTAAACCAGCTGGCAGCGGATCTTCAGATGCCGGAAGAAAGGTTAGATTAAATCATTCATGAAAGATACGATATCAACGCTGATACTGCGCATCTTCTCGGAACATGCTTTGGTACA
>OMUX01000221.1 GCA_900314345.1 uncultured Erysipelotrichaceae bacterium
GGGAGAACCTGCTTGAATTCCAATGTGAATGTTTCGCTGTGCATGAATTCTTCAAGTTCCATAAATAATATCTCCTTTTCTATAATCGGGTATTCAGAGTCTTATATGGGTAAATAGGCAGTACATGTTGAATATACCACCCATAACGCATGTGCGCGGCTACCCAAACGTTCATTCTGTTCATCCGTGCTATCATGGTGCCATGGTGAACAATGCATTGTTGAGACAGCTTCAGGAGGCACAGGTTGTCATTGCCATGGAGGAGGGCCTGAGGAAGCCTGCAGAACAGGCAAGGCATGAACTGGACCGCATGAATGCATTTCATATGATTACAGGGATGCTGTTAATTGCATGCATGATCTTTGCATTGCTGTCTTCATGGCTTGATTCTCTTTCTTCAACGATACGGCATGGCATTCTTCTGGCTGTTGCCATCATTTTCCTGATTGATGAATGGTACTGCAGGAAACAGACAAGGCTGCTGAAGAAACAGGAAGCGGAATCCGAAGAGAAGGCGGATGCTTATCACAGCGAACACGCCGGGGAGCTTTCCTTCCTGGAACCCACAGACTTTGCACCGCATGTCATTGCCCAGCTGATCCGGGTCGTACGCAATGAAGAGGCTTTCACTATGGAGGAGGCACTGGATGCCTATGATGGAAGAATCCGTGCGAAAAAGAAATTTTCGAAAGAAAACGGGGGAAACTGATTCCAACAGGCAATAAGAACAGTGAAAGAGAGGCGTTGTATGCGCAGACTGTTTGTTTCACTGTTTTTTATTTTCGCGCTTTTCCTTGTGCCGGCCATGGCTGAGGAAAAGCCTGTTGTCTTTACGACCGGAGAAGTTGGAGTAAAGAAGATCATTGAAGGAGATGATCCGCATCCCCGGGAAGAATTCCGGGTCATGCGTGTGAGGGTGAATCCGGATACCCTGGAACCCATCGGGGAACCGGAATACATCCTTGTCAATGAAGTGGACGGAGGAGCATTTCCTTCCATTACACTGACCGAACCCGGAAGATATCTCTACCGTATCTCTGAGGTTGATCTGCAAAAAGCCACCTGGACCTGCTCCAAAGCCATCTACTATCAGGAAGAGATCATTGAGGAAGTGGTGAATGAGAAGGCACAGGCAACAGACTATCAGCACCATGGAACCATCTGGAATGAGGACTTCACTGAAAAGAGCGGCTATGTCGAATTCACCAACATCTACCACGCACCGGGTCCGGTGGATTCCAGGCTGACATTTCAGAAGATGA
Organism: uncultured Erysipelotrichaceae bacterium; assembly: GCA_900314345.1. Lineage (GTDB taxonomy): Bacteria > Bacillota_I > Bacilli_A > Erysipelotrichales > Erysipelotrichaceae > Bulleidia. The sequence goes on from OMUX01000221.1 coordinate 1,263, forward strand.
TCCTTGGTACACCAGAGGAAGAGGAAACACTTGTCTTTGAACTCAGCGGACGCATTTCCCTGAAGGAAGAAGGGGAAACACCTGTATTGATTGAAGGCAATGGTGCAGGAGAATACGAACTGCCGGAATTCCACTATGACAAGGCAGGAAAGTATGTCATGTATCTGAAGGAAATCCCGGGAACCCTCGAAGGCTGCAAATATTCTGATGAAGTGTTCACGATTGAAGACGATGTCTTCCCCAACAATGAAACCGGCATGCTGGAAGTCACACGCACCATCAGAAACAAGAACGGTCAGACCGTTGATTCTGCTGTGTTTGTCAACAGCTGGCTTAAGGAAACACCGGCACCGGAAAAGACACCGGAGCCAAAGCCTGTGCCTGCAGGCTGCCCGGAAGGTACACAATGGAATGAAGAAGTGAAATCCTGTGTGGCCATGAAGCTTGTGCCCAACACCGGTGCAATCATCGAAGGGGAGTTTGACCTGACGTCGATGTTCAGCCTGTTCCTCTTCCTTGCCCTTGCATATCTGACACGATAAGCCATCCGGCTTATAATAGTGGGTATACAAAGGAAAGGAACCACCAATGTCAGATCAAACAAAGAAAATCTGCGGCATTGTGCTTGTCGTGCTTGCCGCTGTGCTTGTGATGCTCGGAAATGCCTATGGCATCCTGCTGTTTGTGCCGGGCTTTGCCCTGATTCATCTTGCAAGTCCCGGTATGAAAGCAGGCGGCTATCTGGATGAAAATGAAATGCTGAAGGAAAAGCCGCAGGATTATCCGGACCTGAAGCCGGCTTCCGCAGAGGAGCTGCTTCCTGTGGTAAAAGAGACATTCCATGCAGAAGCTTCCGTGCTTGCCGGAACACAGAATGCGGATGCCCTGAGCTTTGAGTATCTCTACCGGATTGAAACAGCCGTGCACAGTGCTGATGCCGACAGGCTCCGGAAGAACCTCATGAAGAAGTTTTCCGGTGCCTTCAATGTGTTCTGCATGGATGAGCACACGGTCCGTGTGCTGTACCTTCCTGCCTGAGACCTTATGAAACTGAAAATCATCCTTACCTGCTTCATCCTTCTGCCTTTGATCTACGATGCCGTCACACTGCCCGTCATCGACAGACAGCGCACAAAGCCGCTGCCTGATGAAGTGGCGGATGTATACACCAAAGAACGCTGGCAGACATTTGCCGCTTACAAGCATGACAGCAGACATCCCTATCTTCTGCATGTCATGATTGGTGCACTCCTGGACCTGTTTGCCATCTGGTCCCCGTTCTACCTCTGGATGGAGAAGCTGTCCCATGGCAGTGTTTATTTCCTTGCCTTCATCACGCTGACCATTGAATTCCTGCTGGCTCAGGCATCAGATCTTCCGTACAGCTATTACACAACGTTCACCATTGAGGAACGCTATGGTCTCAACCGGAAGACGAAGAAGGAATTCTTCCATGATGAAATCATTGAAGCAGCAGGCAGCTATGCTGCAGCTCTTGCTTTGTTTCTTCTGCTTGTCTTTGTCCTGGAACATCTTTCCGCATGGACCAACGGCTTTCAGATCACCCTGGCAGCTTCCTCGCGCCTGGTGCTGATCCTTTGCG
>OMUX01000225.1 GCA_900314345.1 uncultured Erysipelotrichaceae bacterium
AGCATGACATAGATATTGCCTTTTGCCCACCTGACGCGCTGCTTGAACCATTGTTTCAGATACTGCGGTTCCTGTTCCCATGTAACTGCCTGTGGTACCTGCTTGATATAGTAGCCCATACGGTAGATACGGAAGCTGATCTCAGTATCCTCCGACAGTGCCTTGACGTCCCATCCCCCTACCTTTTCAACAATGCTGCGGCGGATGACGTAGTTTGTACCGGGGATCGTGCAGAGCTTCATATAGAAGTATCTGCCTGCCTGGTTCATATACTGATGTGTGAGTGTCTCGATATTCACGAAGCGAGTCAACAGGGATGCATACTTGTTCCTGGTACGGAATTTTCCGATGACTGCTCCCAGCCTGTCATCAGTCATCAGGTTCTCCACAAGAATCTTCAAAGCACCCTTTTCCGGTGTGTTGTCTGCATCATAGATTGCAATCACAGACCCTCTTGCAATGGAATAGCCGATATTCAATGCATTGGATTTTCCATTGCCGCCGACCACCTTATCCGTCGAAAGGCAGATCAGACGTCGTTCAGGAAACTTCTTCATGAGTCTGCTCAGGATTTCTTCCGTATCATCATCGGAGTTGTCATTGATGACAATGACTTCATAACGGTCCTGCGGGTAATCGAAACTGAGCAGTGAATGTACCGTCCTTTCCAGGACCAGTGCTTCATTATGAGCAGGCACCAGAATGGAAACAAAAGGATATTCCATTCCTTTTTTCAACGGAACGTGGCCATCTTTCTTATTGCACCGGTAAACATAGATATAGCCGCCGATGCTCAGGAAAACATTCAGAGCCATCAATGCCCAGATGGCAATGATACAGTACAAGCTCAATGCATCAGCGGTACTCATACACTGCCACCTCTATCATTGTCATCTGCCGTATCACTTTCTTCTGATACAAAGAACCGTCTTTTCATCTGGCGCCTTGAAAGATAAACCAATATTGCAAAGAACAGGACTACTGCAGCACTGAAGACAATCAGCATCTTGTTTTCACTGGCAATATCTGCGGTCGCCCGATAATAGATATTCCTCTTGTAATCATATGCAGCCGGGATCTCAGTTTCCGTGTATGTTAAGGATTTCTTTTCGCCATTTACGAGCATGGTCGTTCCATCCCATGTCAGAGTATCGCCATTGTTCATGTAAACAACCTGCCGTGCATCCCACAGGCTTGCCATGGCAACCGGCTTCTGGTCAGCATTGTCAATATCCCGCAGAATTTCTTCCTCTGGCAATGAGATATTGACATATAAGGCTGTTGCATTGGTATCAAGATACCCGTTTCCCGCTGAATCCAGTGCAATCACAGGTGACACAAGCTGAATCCCGAGCTTCATGAATGCTTTGGTTCTGCTTTCCAGTGTTTCCGCATCTTTCCCTGGAAACGCATCCGTATCTTCCAGAAACAGCGTCCGGTATCTGCCAAGTGTATCCAGAAAATCATTGTCGATGATCCATGATGAAGGAATTGACAGTGCAATGGGATACACTCCGTTCTGGATATAGCTTTCCGCACCCAGCGTAATTTTTTCCTGGATATCCTCCTGTGATGGGTTATTCTGTACGATCGGAGAATGCAGAATTACCGCACCGCCGTTGTTCTGGGCATATTTCAGAACATTGCAAAGCTGCTGCATTCCCGGATAATCACTATGCGCATACAAGGGCATGACGGAAAGAACAAAATTCATCTTTTCGTCCACCATATGCTGGACGATATCAAGAAGTTTTCGCGGATCAGTAAACGGATAGATTTCGTCAATCACAAGATAAGATGAGTATTTCTGAGGTGCATTCTGATACGGCCACTGCCACAAGGTAATTTCCTCTGCCAGAACTGCCAGGGCAAGTGCTGGCTGATAATCCTGCAGCACGATATCTCGAACGCTGCCGCACGCCCATACCAGCGGAAAATCATTGCTGTCTGCATGAATCGTGCCGGCGCTGTAGGAAGCTGTGTCTGCTCTTCCCAGCAGAGAATTGACCAGTTTTACACTCAACGTATTGTCCGGCGCCCCGATCACAGAATAGCTCACACATACAGCAGTTGTTCCTGTAAGCCGGCGGGTATCCGTGAACCCTTTTTCTCCTGCAAAAGAGTCAGACATATTGCCAAGAACCAGTATCTTGTCAAAGTCCGGTGCATCATTGCAAAGTTCACCGTCTTTTCCTGATAATATGATCAACCCGCTGTAATTTTCTTCATCATCTGCACTGCTGATGGTTTCCGGTGTGAAATAGTCTGCAGTGTATCCCAGCTGTGTCAGTACCGAACTCAATGCTCCGAGATTGTTTTCTGTATCCGCATCCTCCGTTCCTGACCAGAGCAGGGCCAGATGATGCCATGCAGTTTCCGTATCGCGGATGGTACCAGCAGAATAACCACCCGTTCCATCTGCATGAACCATAGTAAAACCAATGAGCATGAAGGATATCAGAATTGAAATGATTTTTCTCAATCCTTCACACCTCATAGGCAAACTCCGCCTCTGTCTTTTCAAAGAAACGAAGAGCATCTCTTCCAAAGGATTCATCATACTGTTTATATACGATCTGGAAATCTGTCCGTATCAGATTTCCTGCTATTCTCGGAAATGCATCCTTCTTTGACAGATTCTCCAAGAGACGCTCCTTGATTCTTCCTGCTCCTTCTGCTTTGGAAAAGTAAACAACAGCAATAGAACCATTCTGATCAATTGTGAAGACACGGTCTTCAATTCGCAAGGTATTCTGGCAAATTTCAGCGATTCTGATTCTGATGACATTGAACTGGTTTTCTGTCAGGATCTTCTTGAGTTCTCCTGGATAACGAAGTCTGATAATAATCAGGCCAAAGTCATTGGAGTGATTGCGGGTCGCCGTAGCCATCTGCCTGGTCAGCGTATTATAGAGGCTTTTCATGTTTTCCAGCTGTGTCAGCGGATCAATAATGGTCAGTTCTTCAACATCCTTGTTCAGTGAATCAATAATTTTTTCCATTTTCTTTGATTCACGCATGAATATCAGAATACCGAAGTCCGCAATGATCAGAATGAACGGTTCAAAATATGAATATACAGGAATGTCAGCCTGGTAG
>OMUX01000226.1 GCA_900314345.1 uncultured Erysipelotrichaceae bacterium
AAGGCCGCTGCGGCAGCAAGAAGCGGCATCCAGACCCTGTTTCTTCCGGAAGGAAACAGGGAAGATGCAATGATGCTTCCTGCATCAGTCCAAAGCAGAATGAAAATCGTGTTTGTCTCTGATTGTGAAACGCTGTCCCGGAATGTCTTTTCTTCGCAGGAAAAGATGCAGGATATTTCTGCAGAGACGTGTTTTCCGCACACGGAACAGACATCCTCACCTATGGTTTCAGAAGGAAAGGATATGCCCTGCACAACAGCCTGAACACCTTGTGAAAAAAATATTTTAAAAAAGTTTTCCTTCAAAGCGGGGGAAAGCTTTTCTTTTAGGCAATAAGTATGTCAGAAAGGAGAAATGCAATGCGCAGAATAACCGTAGAACCTGAACAGCTCGAGTCCTCTGCATCCCGTATGGATGATTCCAATGCAGACTACACAAGAGCATTCACCCAGCTTTTTGAGGCAGTTGATACGATGAAGTCCGCATGGCAGGGCAAGGACAACACAGCTTTCAGCAACCAGATCGAACGCTTCGAGTCTGATTTCCGTGAGATGTCCGTCCTCTGCCGCCAGTATTCGGAATTCCTCCGCAACTCAGCCAAGAGCTACCGCGAGATGCAGGAAGATCTGACTTCCCAGGCATCCAACCTTGTTCACTGATCTGAAAGGAGGAAAACGAAATGGCAGATCTGAACATTTCACTGGCCGAGGTCAGTGAATGCGCCGCAAGCATCCGTACATGCAATGAACAGATGTACGAGTGCCTCAGCAAGATGAAGAAGGAGATGGACAGTACCGGAAATTCATGGATTTCCGATGGTGCGGAAGCCATCCGTTCCCGTTTTGCACAGTTCTCAAACAGATTCGAGTCTCAGAAAGAAACGATCGACAGCTACGCTCGGTTCCTTGACCGCACCGTCGAAAGCTATGATACGTTGGAGACAACAATCACAAGCAATGCCTCGGGCATGCAGTCCTGAAAAGGCATTCAAGGCAGCAGCGTGCATCCTTGTGCTACTCGCACAGGGGTGCACAAAAGCTCCTTCCAGCGGTCTGAAATGCGGTGACTGGATCATCATGATGATGGAGAAGGCAGATATCACCTCCACCCAGGACACCACACCTTACTATGTCAATATTCCGGAAACATCCCTTTATTATGATGCCGTGCAGTCAGCGGTATCCTGGGGCGTGCTTGATCCGGATGAACCTTTCGATCCCATGCAGGAACTCGACAAGGATACAGCAGCCTACACCGTAATCAATCTTTCCGGCATGGATCTCACACAGCCGGATCATTCCATCAAGGATATCTCCAAATGCCGCTATCCCCAGCAGGTATCACGTGCTGTCAACTCCGGCTTCATGAAGCTGGACAAAAGAGGTCTGTTCCATCCCAAGGACCCGGTGACCCATGAAGATGCTGAATTGCTTCTTGCCTCAGCCATTGACTGGATGAACCACAGAACCTTTGATATTGCAGAGACAGACATCACCTGGAATGAGGATGCGGACTGGATCGAAGAAGAGCCTCTGGTCTTTGATGAAGAGAATGAAACAGCAGTCTTCGAAGAAGGAACAGAACTCGAACCAGGATCCATCTTCACCGCAAAGGATGCCTATGGCTTTGACGGATACTATACCGTCGATTCCGTACAGACAGCATCCACGCATACCGGAACCGAACAGCCGGAAGGAAACAGACAGAATCCTGATGGTTCAGAAATCTCCGGTTCCTTTTCCTACTCCTCTGAGACAGCAGCACCGATTGACGGAGAAAACACACAGCCGTATTTCCGTACCCAGGAACCAGTGCCGGAACCGGAAGCTGATCCTGGTCAGCTGATCGTCAAGTTCCATCCCTCTGAGCTTGGTGAAATCATCGAAGACCTGCATATGCAGAACACCACGGAACTGGACTTCACGGATGCAGTATTCATCAATCCTGTGACCGGTGAAGTCATGGATGATGGCTCTACCTCCTCCATGGATACCCCTGGTATTTCACATATGGCAAACAGAGAGAAACTTGGCACTGATACCTACAACCTTGAATTCCCGGAAGGCTGGAAGCTTAAGATTAAGAAAGGCGCAGGAACTATCAGTGCTGCTGGAATCAAAACGATGCCAAACGGTACAGAATACAGTGTAGAACTTGGTGTCAGCTCTTCTGCAACAACCTACAAGTTCAATGTAGAACATTTCAAGCTGAAGGAAGGCTACCTGCGTGTTGACTTTGACTCTTATCAGAAAATCAAAGTCGAACATGAAGCCTCCAAGAAACTGTACGGACCACTGGACAAAGGCATGGATCCGACAGAGTTTCTGAATGTGTTCAAGAAAAAATGGGTTCCTGCCGTTGACAGCAAAGAATTTTCGATCCCGATCGCAACCGTCAAGGTACCTGTACCGAATGCTCCGATGGTCCTGATTGATCTCTCCCTGGATCTGACATTAAGCGCTGACGGCAAAATCGAACTCAGTGCGAATCAGACAAATTCCTATGGTATGGAAGTGAAGGACGGCGTTCTTCATAAAATCCAGGAGTCTGACCGCAGCGCCCAGACAGTTCTTCACGCAAATGCACAAGCATTGCTTGGGGTTGGTGCGGGCATTGATATTGTCAATGCAAAACTGGGCGACGTCCGTGCTGAAGCCGGCATTGGCTGCGAAATGGATACCACGGTTCACATGTATGACAAGGAAGGCAACCACATCGTTGAAAAAACTGCAATTCCAGCAGATGTCACTGCAGAAATGGCAGAAGGCAAAGGCGATGTATTCGTTTGTGCAGATGCCAAGGCATACTGGCTTGGCAGGCTTGTTGTCAATTCAGAGAAAACCATGGCAGGAAAGCTGGGTTTAAGCGGAAAGACAGAATTCGGCGGTGAAAAGTATCCGGTCTCAGATAAGCTTCATGCCCACTATGAAAACTGGATTTCCCTGCCATCCTGTACACGAAAGGATCGTTCAAAAGTAACAGAAGCTCTGACAAGAGTTGAAACAGACACGATTGAAGTCAAGGACAGTCTGATCATGGGTACTCCAGGAAGTGCTAAAACCATAGAAATCACAGGACTTCCCAAGGATATCACGATTAAGGACGTGAAATTCATAACGGACAATCCGTTGGTTGCGACTGTTTCAGAAAACGGAA
>OMUX01000229.1 GCA_900314345.1 uncultured Erysipelotrichaceae bacterium
ATCATTGTGTTGCCCAGGAAAACATGGATGAGATCATCAACACATACAGTGCAAAGGTCGGCATGACGGACTATCTGAACTCGGAGCCGACCAGGCTTTCCGGCGGCCAGAAGCAGCGTGTTGCCATTGCCGGTGTTCTGGCCATGAAGCCGGAGATCCTGATCTTTGATGAGGCAACCTCCATGCTGGATCCCCAGGGTAAGGATGAGATCAAGAAGGTGATCATGGATATTCACAAGGAAAGCGGCCTGACGATCCTTTCCATTACCCATGACATTGATGAAGTAACGACAAGCGACTATGTCATCGCCATGCATGAAGGACAGGTCGCCATGACCGGAACGCCGCAGGAGATCTTCCGCAACAGGAAGAAGCTGAAGGAAATCCAGCTGGATCTTCCCTTCAGCCTGAAGATGGAAGAAGCTCTTGCAAAGAAGGGCGTTGCCCTGGAAGACAGCATCACAATGAAAGGACTGGTGGACCAGCTGTGCCGATTGCATTCGAAAATGTAACCTATATCTATGGCAAGGATACACCGTTCTGCTATACCGCACTCAAGGAAGTGAACCTGGAGCTTGCCGAAGGAAAGTTCACCGCCATCATCGGAAGAACAGGCTCCGGCAAAAGCACGCTGGTGCAGCATCTCAATGCACTGCTGCTGCCGAGTGAAGGAACCGTGCATATCCTGGAACGTGAAATCAAGGCGGGAACAGAACCGAAAGGCCTCAAGAGCTTAAGAGGACAGGTGGGGCTTGTTTTCCAGTTCCCGGAGTATCAGCTGTTTGAAGAGACCGTGCTGAAGGATGTTTCCTTCGGACCGAAGAACTTCGGGGTAAGCGAGGATGAAGCGGCACTGAGGGCAAGGAAAGCACTCAAGCTCGTCGGTCTGGATGAAAGCTATGAAGAGCGTTCTCCGCTGGAGCTTTCCGGCGGACAGAAGCGCCGTGTTGCCATTGCCGGCATCCTGGCCATGGATCCTTCCGTCATTGTACTGGATGAACCGACAGCCGGACTGGATCCCCAGGGCACCATAGAGATGATGAGCCTGTTCAGAGACCTGAACTCCAAACTGCACAAGACGATCCTGATCGTTTCCCATGATATGGAACAGGTGTTCCGCTACTGTGACGAGGTGGTTGTCATGGACCAGGGGAAGCCGCGCGTCCATACAACCGTGAAGGACTTCTTCAAGGACGGTACGCTGTGCAGACAGATGAACATCCTGCCGCCTGCGCTGATCCGTCTGAAGGAGGAACTGCAGGAACAGGGATTTGAAATGGATGAGAATATCGTGGACATCGACAGCCTGGCTGCGTCCATTGCAAGGCAGGTGAAGCACCATGGGTAATATCACGCTCGGACGCTACATGCCGTTGGATTCGAGAATCCATAAGCTGGATCCAAGAGCCAAGATCTGTGCCATGCTCATCGTGCTGGTATCAATCTTCTTCCCGGCCGGCTGGCTGGGCTATGCCATTCTGTTTGCGGCATGCACGGTGCTGATCCTTTCCGCAAAGCTGAGCTTCGGCTATGTATGGAAATCCATGAAGCCGATGATGTTCATGATGCTCTTCCTGCTGATCATCAACATCCTTGCCGTCCACACCGGCACCGTATGGCTGCAGATCGGAAAGTTTGCCATCTACAGCGATGCGGTCACGCAGACTGCCTACATCGTGGTGCGCCTGCTTCTGATGATCATGATCACAACCAGCCTGACGGCTACCACAAAGCCGCTGGACATGACGCTGGGCATTGAGGATCTTCTGAATCCGTTTCAGAAGATCGGTGTTCCTTCTCACGAAATTGCTATGCTCATCAGTATCGCCCTGCGTTTCATTCCGGACCTGATTGATGAAACAAACCGCATCATGAAGGCACAGGAAAGCCGTGGCGTGGACATGAAGGAAGGAAAGCTGAAGGAGAAGATCATGGCGATCCTGTCCCTCATCGTGCCGTTATTTGTCTCGGCCTTCCAGAGAGCTGAGGATCTTGCCAATGCCATGGAGGCAAGAGGCTATGCCCCGGGGGAACCGCGTACCCGCTACAAGGTACTTAAGATGCATGGTGCTGACTGGGCATTGATCCTCATTGCCTTTGCCCTGCTTGCCTGCATGATCTTCCTGGCATACTTTGCATGACCAGGTGGAAGTGCACCGTTGCCTATGACGGCAGCGGCTACTGCGGCTGGCAATCACAGCGGAACGGAAACAGCGTCCAGGAGCAGATTGAATCCGCTTTGTATCATATCTGCGGGAAAAAGATCAACATCCTGGCCTCCGGCAGAACGGATGCCGGGGTCAATGCCTGGGGGCAGGTATTCCATTTTGACAGTGATACGGAAATGAAGGAACGCAAATGGCAGGGAGCCATCAATGCCTTCCTGCCCGGGGATATTCATATCCGGAAGGTGGAGCGCAAGGATGAGCGCTTCCATGCAAGATACTGTGTTTCCTGGAAGCAGTATGACTACCGTATCAATTTCGGGGAATACAATGTCATGGAACGCAATCATGTGTATCAATGCCCTTACAAGGCTGACATTGAACGGATGAGACAGGCGTCTTTGTATCTCATCGGCACCCATGACTTCACGTCGTTCAATTCCAACAGCCTTTCCGAAACCCCGGACCAGGTCCGGACAGTCTACGATATCCGGATGAGCATGGCCCATGACGTGCTGACGATCAGCTACAGCGGAAACGGTTTCCTGCGCTATATGGTGCGCATGATGAGCGCTGAGCTTCTGGCTGCGGGCGGCGGGAAGATTGAACCGGAAGAGGTGAAACGGGTGCTTGAGGCAAAGGACAAGCGTGCCGCTCACCGCAATGCACACCCGGAAGGACTGACACTGCAGGAGGTTCACTACTTTGACATCCTTGCCCAGGATGAGACGGTCTTTGTCCGCTCCCTGACCAGGGATGATCCTTCTG
>OMUX01000232.1 GCA_900314345.1 uncultured Erysipelotrichaceae bacterium
CTGCTTGCCGTTGTACTCTGCAAAGTAATTGTCGAATTCCTTGTAGTAATAGATATTCGGTGCATCTTCAACCGTACCGTCGGAGTAAAAGTAATGCCCGCCCTTTTCCGAATACCTGACATTGACAATTTCATTGCTCAGCTTGAAATAGGAAATGCAGATGGCGATCAATGCACACTGGATGATGATCAGAATCATTCGCTTCGTTTTTGCTTTCATCATATGCTGCCTCCATGCTTACCATGCCATGAATCCTGCTGTTATGAAAGAGCTGTTGTCTGTCCGGTCATGAGGATGTCAGAACGGTATTGTCCAGCGCAATCCGTACGTCGCCTGCTGCAAAGCCATTGTTCGAGAAGCCATGGTATCTGCGGATCAGATGATTTACAATTGCAAGCTCTTCCGTGTCAATGGATGCTTGTTTTTCAGTCTTCTCATGATGTTCCTTAAGAACCCTGATCACAGCCATCTCCCCCTGTTTTCTGATATGTACTGTAATGATCCCGGAAGAGGATTTTCCTTCCGGCAGCAGAATCTGGATCACTGTCATGACAAGAATGGCAAGATCCGATGAATCAACCCCTTCTCCCGGCATCAGATCAGCTTCGACCGTAAATACCACATATGGGAATTCAACCTGAAGATAACGCATCATTGCATCAAGATATTCATTGCCCTGAACCAGGACAGCATCTTCTTTGATCATTTCATTCTGCAGGTACGTCTTTGCCTGATTGATCTCATTGCTTTCCAGCATTCCGATCAATGTCAGACAATCCTTTCTCTGCCTGTGTCTGTCTTTCAGGATTTCCTGCGTCTGCTTCATCTGCGCATCAATCGCATTACGGCTGAGATGCATATTCAGTTCAAGAGCTTGTTCGCGCTGACGCTGCTTCCGGGAAATGACCCTCGTATCCAGGAAATACAGGAAGACTGCCGGATAGCCGAACACAATGATGATGGTGTAGATGTATGCATGGCTGCGGATCGTCACCAGCAGCAGAACCGAAACAGTAACTGCAATGGCGGCATATCCTGTATCATTCAGATCCTCCATGCTGTGTCTCGAGAAATAATCCCGCAGGAAGATGGCATAGGATGTCCGCACCAGATCATAAACAACTGTCATCCCCCAGGTGTGCAGCAGCTGTTCCTGCAAATCCATTCCGTTGTGAAGGGAAGCATTGTATTCCAGCAGAAGCTGTTCTGTCACCAATGCGCATGCATCAAACAGAACAGTAATGACAGAGAGGACGAGCGCTTCGTTCTTTTCACATTCAAGTCCGCAGTAAAACAGCAGCAGACTGCTGAGGAAGCGGAATGGGATCCACATCAGCACCGGATAAATGCTGTATGCAGGCAGCAGTTCAAATGCAGGAATTCTGTCCTCCAGGAAGCCGCAGACATAAAGGATCATGCAGGAGCCGATGATGCTGACATACAGTTCTTTTCTTCTGAAATCCTTGACGTGAAGGAATGGCAGAACAGAAAGCAAGGAACAGATCAGTGTCCGGATCCACAGCAAAGAAACGGTCATACAATCCTCCGAAGATATGCTTCCTGAACTTTCCTGCGTTGACGTCTGCTTGGATAAAGCACCGTACCATCAAACAGCATGAGGAAATCATTTTCCATTTTTCTGATATAGTTCAGATTCACAAGCTGGGACTGATTGATCATGCACAATTCAGGAAACTTCTCCATGCAGCTCTGAATTGTCTCGTGATACAGCACATAATTCTGCTGACGGTTCATATACAGGACAATATTCCTTCCCACTCTTGAAATATACTGAACCATATCCGGATTCAATTCCAGTTCGCCCTGGTCTGTCTGAACATGTATGGATGACTGCAGGTAACGCTCCCTGATTTCCCTGAGTTTTTCGATCAACACTTCATTGCTTTCCGTTTTCAGAAGAAAGCCAACCGTTTTTGGCGCAAAGGCATCCGGCATACGCTGTTTCATGGACGTCACAAAGACAATGAAGGAAGCATATGCTGAAAGGTCCCTGCTGAACCGGATTCCATCTTCTTCACCAACCTCAATATCCAGAAGCAGAAGAGAACAATAACAAGGCAGACTCAGGAATTCACTGCATGAGCCATAAGCCATGCATGCAGCCTTAGGGAAAGCACTATGAACAAGACCAAGGATCCTATCCTGGTCTTGTTTGCAATCATCTATGATGGCAACCGATAAGCAATTCATATCCATTGATACTTTTCACTCCGCTGTCATTCAGTTGAAAAATACAGCTGATATTCAATTCTCTATCTGATCATGTGCTCTCATCACTTCTGTTTTTGAAACAACACGTTTCGATACAACCGTCCCGCATGCTGAACACTGGTTCACACTGTACACATACTTGTAATAAACATTATCCTGATGACCAGGATATCCATGCGTGCAGTTTTCCCATTCCCAATGATATTCAGTAACTGACACAGTGTTGACTGTCATTCTTCCGCAATCAGGGCATGGCGCAGATCTTGCATAAGCAGTTGTAAATGAACCACAGAACAATGTAAGAATCAGCAATACCTTTGCTTTCAGCTTCATATATCCTCCTTCATTGTAATCAATCCGGGATGACCATCTATCAAAACGACTAATATTATCCATGTAAGCATGTTGTACTGATTGCTTCCTAATAGAATTTTTAACTATTCAAATCAAGTTGCTACCTGCACCAATTATACAATCTGGTAATGAAATACTGTTGCGCCTCCTGAAGGACCGCTGTAGGAAAAATCAATGTAGATATAGGGACCACTGGGACTCACTTCAAGTCCCCAGACACTTAAACCGCTGGTAGCTGAACTGATTGTTAAATCTGCATCATAGACATTACCGTTTGAATCGAGATAATAGTAACCCTGTGCAATTGCATAACCACCTATAACCGATATCTTTTTATATACTTGCCGTACAACAGCTCTCATGATTATTGTTTCATCAGTAGCTGGTTCTTCAGCGTAAACCATGGGAATCGCACCTGCGCCGCCAATCAATAGGCAAAGCGAAATCAATGTAGCTTGGATTTTTCTTAACTTATTGTTATCCGCTCTGTTACAAAGCACTTTGAATCAATTGTTTATAAATTTGCAGCAATTCATCTTTTTCATGACTGCTGAGATCCATATCACTTGTGGTCACAGTTGTATCTTCAGTTAAAGAAGTATGGCTGTCTGTAATGCTTCCGTTCCTGACTGCAATCACAAGAGGTATGTGAAATGAAGGGTTACCTTCTTCATCGGTTTCCGTGAAGGTACAGCTGATATAGCTGGTCAATTCGTTATAAATCTTTTTTCCTTCTGCTGAATCAAGTAATATTTCCTGATTGTTATCCACAAAACCTGTCCCAACATCAATGTAGCATATGATGATGTCTTCCTGTTTTGCTGCTTCATTCAACACAGGTAATGCTCTTTGGCACCATGGACATGTTTCTCTTCCATAGTAAAGGACTGCAGTTTTTCCTTCAGCAAAAACACGAACAGACTCTTGCAGGGATATAGTGGCAAAAGCGGGATTATCGTCATTCAACCATTGGTAGCCGCTCATATCCGGATGTTCATTGATCACAACAAGATCAGCCGTATCAATCCGGGACGTAGCTATGGAAGAAACGGGCTCTGAGATTTCCACAATACCGGGGCTTGCATTACTGCATCCCATTAAGAAAAATGCAAACAATACAGTTAATGTGATATTTCTTATCATTGTTTTCACAAGCATTCACT
>OMUX01000233.1 GCA_900314345.1 uncultured Erysipelotrichaceae bacterium
CGCACAATCAGCGTATCCTTGTCATGGAAATGTTCCAGTATCTTGTGAATGCTTGAAAGACCAGCTGATGTGATCCTGCTGTATCTGTAGTCAGAAAGATTGATCTCCAGAAGAATGTTCTTCACATCCAGATATTCCGGGTTCTGGATATCTGCCCCATCATCATGGATCATGACACCGATCAGACGGTAAAAGCCTCTGCACTGTCCATGCAGTACAGCGGCTGTTTCCTTCTGTTTGATCAATTCAATGTTCCTGATCCGCTGCTTCATATCAGTTTCCCATCACTGCCAGCTCCAGAAGCCTGTCCGGATTCTGCCAGAGTTCCACACACAGGAAAGCATCATCTTCATAGACGACATTGACATGGTTTCCATAGAGTTCATCCAGCTTCTGATACCAGGCATACATCTGTGATTCCATGATTGCACGCATTTCCGGATCCCCTGCGGCATCCATGTCATAGTCTGCCTTCAGCGGCGGTTTTGCGGCATCCTCTTCTGAGATTGCCGTGTGGATCATATCCGGGGCAAAGCTGCTGTTGACTCCGTTTTCGAAATAGTCCAGCTGTGTGTTTGAAGCGAGCCACTCCGGTCCTGTCACAAAGTGTGTCTGGTCATAGACCAGCGGCTGTTTTTCAATGAACAGATAGATATATTGCGATGGCAGTGTGTAATGATCCTTCGTGCAGCTGTTTGTAGCAGCGAGCATTTCCTCATGATAACCGTCATTGACCAACTGATAGTATTCATCCTTCGGGGAAACGATGGTAAAGCTGTATTTCTCCCGGCTTCGGATAATGGCATTGGTCAGCTTTACAGCCTGCTCATAGCGGGAGCCATAGCTGAAAAGATAGCTGTGGAAGCTGCCGGTGAGAATGACGATGGCATAAACCAGCGGCTGCAGGGCTGTGCCAAGCACAGCAGTCAGTTTCTTGTTTTTGATCCTGCGCAGGCAGAACGCAGCCATGTCCAAAGGCATCAAAGCAATGAGAGCACCATAGAACTGCTGTGCGGAATACATGCTGTATGCATCGATGATGGAAGGAAGATGGAACAGGACAGCGAATGATGCAAGCTCTCCCAGAAACAGTGCGATGACAATGGCACTGTCCATGCAAAGCTGCTGTTTCAGTTCCTCTGGAATTTTGCCTTTGGTTAAGCGGTTCAGGATCAGAGAAACAAGGAAGCAGAGAAGAAGGATGAAACTGAGCTGGAAAAGAAGCAATCCTGCTCTTGTACCAAAGCTGTATTCATAGGTCCAGTTTTTCAGAAGCGTGAAGAAGGATATCCCTTCCCCCTGTGCATCTGCTGTGGCTGCATTCACACGGAACAGTGATTCACCCTGGAAGAATCCTTCCAGCCGTGCGAGCCACATGGGAAGAAAGGCAATGACAAAAGATGAAAGGATGGCTTTCAGAAGCGGCAGGCTTTTGGCTTTGCTGAAAAGCTTCGGAAGACAGGCAATGGCAATGCCTGCGCACAGGATCATCATGCGTCTTGCAGAAGTGAAGCTGCAGGAGAGAACAACCGCAATGGCCATCATCAGGATCAGCAGGTTTTCATCGGCATGGATTTCCCTGTGGAAAAGATGCAGGGCCGCTTTCCTTTCACTGTGGAGATACTTCAGCAGGAACGTGCCGGCAAGAAGCTCTGCATCGAAGGAAAATTCCTGCGGAAGAGTCCATTGCAGCCTTGCGATGGCTGCGGTTGCTTCAACAGTAACCGGTCTGAAGATGCCAAAAAGAAGCACTGAGGCAAGCGCTGCGTATTTCCAGTGCAGCACATCCCTTGCAAGAACATACATGGCAAGAAGTGTTGTGCATGTATGCACCGGTCCCAGGAACTTCAGGATGCTGTAGGTCTTGACACCGGAGATCTCATGGAGCAGATAGGCAAAGCAATGCATGGCTTCCGGGGCAATGCCTCCGGCAAAGATGCGGCCTTGTGCCAGGGAAACGATCCAGCTGTTGTGCGTATAGAGATCCGTTGTTCCGTATTCCGGATCATGGATGCCTGTCCAGGCGTAGTAAAGCATCAGAAAGGCAAGGATCAGAAACAGCAGGACATATTCCAGATGATGACTTTTGTTTCTTTCCTTTGCGATCTTTCCTCTTTCATGGTTCCAGTGATGCAGCGGTTCAAACAGCCTTGCAAAGAAGGACCGGAAATGAATGGAACCGGCTGATGCACGTTTCAGAAGCACAGGGACATTCTTCCATCCCGTTGTCCTTCGAAACAGCAGATATACCGGAACTGCATAGAAGACGACGGTCAGGATCCAGCCAGGAAGCAGATGCACAAGTCCCAGTGCCAATACGAATACATTGCACAGAAGCACGGACAACAGACTGCAGAAAACAAAGCAGAACGTCCTGTTCCTGTTTTTCAGATACGGATAGAAGACAATATACGGCCAGAGGTACATGGCAAGGAAATATGCGATGGCTGTCTTGATGTATTCCAGGATCCAGTATGTCATTGTGCCTGTCTCCCGTTCAGAATCCTGATCCGTTCCAGGGTATCATGGTCCAGCGGAATATCCGTCTGCTTGAGTTCATTGACCACAGCAAAATATGCATCTCTGTCACCGATGTCATAGGCATACTCCATGGCCAGGTTGTACGCCGCAAGGGCGTGGGGATACCGCTGCTGTTCCAGGGTGATCCATGGCTTTGCCCTCTCATACCGTTCCGCCTTCAGGAAGATACGGGCAACGGTCTCAATATCATCCGAGTAGAGGACTTCATGCTCGGCGAGAACGGAGGCGCATTCCTCCAGAAGATCCAGGGACTGTTCATACTCATCGCCATGGAACAGCTTCTGGTGGAAGGCAGGAACCAGTGTTTCCAGAATATCCCTGGCAGCGCTGATGATCATCCGGTTGTTTTCCGGTATATGTTCCTCTTTCTGCAGGCGGTGGAGTTCATCCTTGTTTCTCTGCAGGCTGTTTCTGAGCCGGTTCATGGCATCCTGAATGACGGAGGCAGAGTAATGGGAAACCTCGGAGTCATCACTGGAAAGGCCTCTTGCAATGGTATTGAGGGAATTGATGTTGTCTGCACGTACGATCTTCAGCATGAGCTCACGGGCATGCTGCTTGTCCGTCAGGGCCATGGCATCATCAAAGGGAACGATGTTCCTTTCCTCCTCATAATCCGCCTTATGGTAGGTCTTCACACGTTCCTTGGAGAAGATGACTCCTTCAAGGTCTACCTTCTCACGGAAGAAGATATGGAAGTAAATCCAGCCGAAGACAAGGAAAACAACCCCTCCGACAGGACACCAAAGCATGATGAATGTCTTGATGAGAACCGCCCTGGCATCCTGCTTCCTGACAAGATTCACCGTCATGTAGAGCAAGGCCAGCAGGGCATTGGCACCAAGCATGAGGACAAAGGCATGTTCACTCATACGGATGCCTCATTGTTTTCTTCTGTGCCGAAACCGGCTTTCAGGAAACGATTGCGGACAATCTCCAGACCCTTTTCATCAGAGTTGCTCAGAACGATGCACACATCAGTGCCGTCATAGCCGATCGCATCCGTTTTATAGCACTGCTTTTCAAGAAGCGGTGCATCCCTCAGCATCTGTTCCTGGCTCATCGGGATCCGGTGCACCTGGAACTGGAAGAGACCCTTTTCCTCAGCCTGGGTGAAGACTTCAATCTTGCGGGCCAGCGGTTCCGGCCGCAGGATATGCGTCTTTTCGAAATACTGTGTTTCCACAATGGCGTTCATATACTTCAAGGCGCTGACCGTAGAGTCATGAATCAGAAGACATACCACGGCAAAGATATCCGCTTCGGAGAATGTCATGCGTTCCCATGGAATGCCCCACAGGAAGAACATCAGGCGCATGCTGTTGTCTTCAAATACGGCATTTGCCATCATCGGAAGCTTTGGATCCAGGGCACGGTTGATGAAGATCTTCTTTTCCCGCCAGCCGGCCACCATGTATTCATAGTCGGAAATCCGGATGGAACGGCCAAGACTCATAGCCTTTGGACTGCTTGCGGAAAACAGTCTTGCATAGCCTTCATCATTGTCCGAAACCGTATAGATGGCAACGTCCTTTGTATCCATGATCTTCATCATGATCTCTGCGGCATGGAAAAGCACTTCATCATAGCTGTCCTGCTGGAGGGATTTTGTGATGTCATAGATCGTGCCGATGGAACGGGACTGGTTGACCACCTGTTCCTCCAGGGATTTCTTGATGCGGATATCCGTATCGGAAATATCCTTCATATCACTGAGCTGGGTATCAATGTAGGCATAGTTTTCTTCCGCTTCCAGACTGGTCTGCTTCATCTTGTCGCGCAGGTAGCCAACTGCAAGACCCACAATGAAAAGCTGGGCGATCCAGACATAGGTGTTGTAGTCGATCATGACTTCAAATCCTGAACGGTTCTGCATCATCTGGCCAAGGATATAGCCTGCTGTGGCAAGGGCTGCAGACAAGGTTGCCTGCTGCTGTCAGAAGATGATTCCGAACAGAAGCA
>OMUX01000112.1 GCA_900314345.1 uncultured Erysipelotrichaceae bacterium
GATTCAACATCATGTACAGGATGTAGTCATGATTATGATCCTTGCCTATGCATGCGGTAAGTCTTCACTGCGAAGGGCACATGAATGGGCACGCAGAAATAAAAAGAAGCTCATAAAATATCTGAAGCTTCAGCACGGAATCCCGTCTGTATCAACGATTCAGCGGGTAATGGCACATATCAAGGAAGCAGACCTGAATGATGTGCTGATGGAATGGACAGCACAGTTCATAACATTTGTGAACCGGCAGCTGATCATTGACGGAAAAGCATTGCGGGGATCAACACAGCGAATCATTGACGGCAGCACGCCCTATGTCCTGAACGTCATTGACAAGGCAACCCGGCTGGTGATTGCCCAGATGTCAATCCCCGCAAAGACCAATGAGATCACGGCGATTCCCGAAATGCTGAGAATGCTTGATCTACGAGGAAACATTATCACAATTGACGCCATCGGTACACAGGTGGAGATAATGGAATACGTCCTGGATCAGGGTGGACACTTTGTACTGACGGTGAAGAAGAATCAGCCGTCGCTCTATGAAGAGATCACAGGATATTTCCGCCAGATTGAAAAGACGATGAGTGATCCGATGCCAACTACCATGAAGGAAAAAGAGTATCTGGACTTCCTTCAGGAGAACTTTGATAAATACGAGAAGAGTGAAAGAAACCGTGAACGCCATGAATACCGGTCGATGAAGGTATTCAGACATCCTGTTCTGGCAGTCAGGGACGAAGACATTTTCAGAAGAGTGAATACAGTAGGTGTCAGCGACCAGGTAAGAATCAGAATCGAAAAGGATAAAGACGGCAATGACATTACACCGGACAAGAAGACGTTTCTGAAGCGTGGAAGCGTCCGGCATCCGAAAGTGACAGAGGGAGATCAGATCACAGATGATCATGAAGTTGTAGGGATGATCAGTGATCTGAAGCTGAGCGCAGAAGAGATGCAGGATGTGAAGAGATCACACTGGCAGGTCGAAACAATGCATCACATACTGGATGACACGCTTGGAGAGGACAGATCCACTGCCAAAGTGGGGAAAAGCAGTTATGCCTTGATCAGGAGGTTCGCATATAATCTGATGAAACTTCATCAAGGCAATGAAATTGAATATGATCCGGACAACAGCTTTGCAATTGTCGCAGATGAATTCTGTGAAGATTTCAATTTGCTGAGAAAGTTCGCTTTTAAGCCAATAACAGCAGTTTTATAAAAACATCATAATCAAAGATCATTTAACACAGACAACCTGCATGCGGGAGCCTTTCAGCCGCCCGCATGTTTTGTGTTGAAGCCCATCGCAGAGAAACAGGCCGCAAATGATATCATACCGACGCGGTAAAATCTCATGAGACAGCCCTACTTTGGGCATGGATCTATTGACGAAACCTGATGCAGGTAATAAAATCACAGCGCATTCCGTTAACGGATGATTCAATAAGAAAGAGGTACATGCGATGAAGTAGCTGTCGTTCCATCTGATCCTGAAACTGATGCAGCAGACCTGTACAGGTATCAGAACCTGTCCATGCGTTTTGTCATGCCATCGTTTGAGGCAGCAGGATCTTCCTGTCTGAAGATCAGATGGAGGATAAGACAGAATATGAAAATCGCACTCAGGTACAAGACCTATCCGTTCGGAATGGCCGGCGATGTCATCGAAATCATCGACGCGCTCGTTCCGCTTTTTCATCTGCATGAAGCGGATGCTCTGGCAGACGAAGCCAATAACATCTCTTTATGCCATCATTCTTCACCGAAGGAATTCTTCCGCCTGACAAAGCGCATTGACTATGATGCATACGATGACTGGAATACCGATGCTCTGCTTTATGCGGATACGGATACACAGAATGTGAAGATTGAGACAGTATATTCCATCATCAGCTGTACGAACAGGTCATATGGATTCCAAATCGAGGACATCACGGAAAGGCTGTTTGACGCTGATACACAGAAAGCTGTCGCAGCCGGCATCTACAGGTATCAGATTTTCCTTGCGGAGCATTCTGAATCACCAGTACCTGAGATACCGGAACAGACTGTTTCTGAACCGGAATCTGATATCGATAAGCTCATCAAGGACAGGATTCATGACCTGAAGGCCAACGGATACGAACGCTTCGGAAGATGCTTTGCAGCCAAGCCTTCGGATATCGAACCATGGGAAAGGCTTCTTGCCTGCAGGATGAACGAAACTGCAAAGGAAGAAGCATACAG
>OMUX01000235.1 GCA_900314345.1 uncultured Erysipelotrichaceae bacterium
ATCGGCTGAAAGCATCAATGATTTCTGCATGGCCGCCTCTCATCCCACACCTGAAGGAGTGGGCTTTCCCGGCGGGGTTTCTGTAAAATTGCAAAACAAGTGTTTTCATTTACATGTTTTTCTGCAGCATGCAGGACATTTCTTTTATTTCGCCCGGATTCCGCTTCTGCAGGAAATATAATGATTCCCATGAATGAGTATCCTGCAAAAGCAGAAGAGGCACTCAGACAGGCAAGGACTGCATCACCCTCATTCACCGCAAATCAGACCTGAACAATCACTGAATTCTTCACGAACCCGATGAAAACCAATGTAAAATCCATTATGATGTGATCAGAGAAAGAAGGCATTGATCATGTTTGGCAAATACATCTATGACGGAACGAAGAAATTCCGTATTTCCGAAGTATCCACAGACGAAACATCATTATGCAAGGACAAGGACGAAGCCCTGAAGAAGCTCGATGAAAACAACAGGAAGATCGATGAACTTCAGGCAAGGCTCTACGCCGACAAGAAGGAAGGTGTCATCTTCCTGTTCCAGGCCATGGACGCAGCCGGCAAGGACGGCACGATCCGTGCTGTCCTCTCCTGCCTGTCTCCCCATGGCGTGCACGAAGCAGCCTTCAAATCCCCCAGCTCCAGTGAACTGGCCCATGATTTCCTCTGGCGCATTGAACAGCAGGTTCCTGCCAAGGGAGACATTGCCATCTTCAACCGTTCCCAGTATGAAGATGTCCTGATCGGCAGGGTGAAGAAGCTCTATGAATCACAGGCCAACGCTAAGCGCATTGATCTGGACCATGTCATTGAAAACAGATATGAAGACATCCGGAACTTTGAGACATACCTGTGGCACAACAACGTGCGCACTGTGAAGATCTTCCTGAATGTCTCCAGGGATGAACAGGCAAGAAGATTCCTGTCCCGCATTGAAGAGCCGGAGAAGAACTGGAAGTTCTCCGAATCCGACTGGCAGGAAAGACAATACTGGGATGCCTACATGGAAGCCTTTGAGGAAGCCATCAACCACACCTCCACGAAGACTGCTCCATGGTATGTCGTGCCGGCAGACCACAAGTGGTACATGCGCTATGTTGTTTCTGAGATCATCCTGCATACCCTGGAAGACATGGATCCGCAGTATCCGGTCGTCACGGAAGAACGCCTTGCCCAGTTCAATGAACTGAAGAAGGAAATCCAGGCGGATCTTGGCATTCAGCCGGAAGAAAAACCGGCAGAAAAGAAGGACAGGAAGAAAAAAGAGAAGAAGTCCGAAAAGCCGAGGAAGGAAAAGGCAGCCGGTAAGAAAAAGGACAAAGCCGCAAAGAAGTCTAAACCGGAAGCTATTGAAAAAAAGAAGGACAAGAAGAAAAAGAAGTCCAAGGATGATGAAGGAAAGCTCGTAACCATCGCCAGCGACTAAGACACACAGCCTGTGCAATTGATGCACAGGCTGTGTTTTGGGTTAATGGACAATGACGCTGCCGCCGATGAATTCCCGCAGGATGGAGTTGTTGGGAATGATGGAGTCATCCTCCATGGTACGGAAGAACTGCAGGAATCTGAGCAGTCTTTGTGCCTCGGCATATTCCGGACGGCTGTCATCAATGGCTTCCAGCTGCGGCTGTGCGTACTTCTTCAGTACGGAAAGTTCATACAGGCTGGAGGAATTGAAGAACACATCCGCATTGCCGTTGTACGGGAAGATGTTGTTGTCCTCGCCATGCTTCACCTTCGACCACATATCAATCGTCGCCGCCGCATCCAGGTTCCGGAACCGGGCATCACGCACGATCCTTCTGAGCATCCTGGCATCCGTTGTCGGAATGCGGTTATGCATGTCTATGTTGAGCTGCGTCAGCGGCGAGATGTAGATCAGGAATTTCTGTTCCTTGGGAACATACGGTGTCAATGCCGGATTCAGGCAATGCAGTCCTTCAATCACCACCGGCTGTGAATCAGCGATGCTTGTGATCCTTTCCCCGTATACCTTCTTCCCGGAAGGAAAATCAAATCGCGGAAGATCCACTTTCTTTCCTGAAAGCAATGCATTCATCTGCGTATTGAAAAGATCAATATCCAACGCAGCCAGTCCTTCAAAATCCTTCTTCCCGTCCGGTCCCACCGGTGTCTCATCCCGTTCCAGGAAGTAGTCATCCGTGCCAAGATACAGCGGTCTTAAGCCTGCCACCCTGAGCTGGATGCACAGACGCTTGGCAAATGTTGTCTTGCCGGAGGAAGAAGGACCGGCAATGAGCACAATCCTCTTTCCCGAAGCATGGATCATCTCGGCAATCTCAGCGATCTTCTTTTCATGCAGGGCTTCTGAAAGAAGCACAAGATCATTGATCTCCCCGTCCGCGATCATCTCATTCAGATCTGCCGCATAGTTGACACCCATGATACGGTCCCATCTGGTTGCTTCGGAAAAGGCACCGTACAGCAGCGGTTGCTCGGCAAACGGAGGCACTTCATCCGGCTTGGAAGGATGCGGGAACCTCAGCAATACACCGTTCTTGTATCTCCTGACTTCAAACAGCTTCAGATAGGAAGTATCCGGCACCAGCTCCTCATAGGAGATTTCCTCTTCATCCAGAAGCCGGAACAGCTTCGCTTCCCTGAGATCCGGTGCATACTCTGCCAGATGTTCCTGATCCAGACGCTTGTGTACACGGGCAAAAGCCGTGAATTCCTCACGGCTCAGCTTCTGTTCTTCAAACGGAAAATCATCCGCGGAAAGATCATGCATGCGCTGTTCAATCCTGGCACATGCCTCAGGCGTGACGTTGTTCTTCCGGATGATCGTGAAGATGCCCTTGGACAAGGAATTGTTGAAAACGATCTGCACGTCCTTGCCAAGCACATCATGCACTGCCTTGAGATACAGCATCTTCAGGGAAGCCTGGTATACCATGTTGGCTTCACTGCTTCTCAAGTCCAGCAGCTCCAGCATGCAGTCTTCATGAATCTCCATGCTCAGCCGGCAGGAATGCCGGTTGACTCTCGCTGTCAGGATCTCATACGGCAGCTCTGACTGCACACTGTCCGCAATATCCTTGATCCTCACAGTTCCTGAATAATAACGGTGACGGATCTTTCCATCGGGTGTGTGCAGTTCAATCTTCATGTTATTTTCCCTTCTTCTTCAGCTTTGTACGGAAGACCTTTGCGCCTTCCGTATTATGTGCGTTCCTGCGCAGCGTCTGGGTGGATGCCGTTGTTGTGCGCATCAACTCTTCCTGACAGTTGATTTCCTTCTCTCCTGCCGGGATCTTTGCATACTTGCCATCGCTGTTCAGAACCCTTGCCTTGGTATTGTCCGCAAGGCACAGATCCACATAGTCATTCAGCTTCTTCCGGATCGTACGGTCCATGATCGGAACGGCGATCTCTACTCTGCGCTCCGTGTTCCTGGTCATGAAATCCGCAGAAGAGATGTACATCTTCTCTTCCTTGCCTTTGCCGAAGATATAGATTCTGGAGTGTTCCAGGTATCTGCCCACAATGGAACGGACATGGAGATTGTCCGTGGCATCCGGAATATCCGGCAGAATGCAGCAGATGCCGCGCACGATCATATCAACCTGCACACCGGCATTGCTTGCCTCATGGATCTTTTCGATGATGTCCTCATCCGTAATGGAGTTGAGCTTCAGGACAATCCTTCCCTCGCTTCCCTTGGCAATCTGCTCTTCCATGAGACGGATCACCGTGGACTTCAGGGAAATCGGAGACACCAGAAGATATCGGTATGAACCGTCCAGTCTTCCGATCATCATGTTCTGGAAGAAGCTCACTGCATCTGCTGTGATGCCCTTCCTTGCGGTAAGGTATGCAAGATCAGTATAGCTCTTTGCCGTGTTTTCGTT
Organism: uncultured Erysipelotrichaceae bacterium; assembly: GCA_900314345.1. Classification (GTDB taxonomy): domain Bacteria; phylum Bacillota_I; class Bacilli_A; order Erysipelotrichales; family Erysipelotrichaceae; genus Bulleidia. Next base: position 3,873 of record OMUX01000235.1, read on the forward strand.
GAAGTTTCCGGTGGCGATCAGCACCACATTCTGCATCTTTCCGCCCTTCATGCGGGTGATCAGGCAGATCTTGGAATGCACCTTGTAGTCTTCAAAGCCATACATGACATTACAGCCGGCATCCTGCAGACGCTCACTGTAGTCGATGTTGTTCTGTTCATCAAAGCGTGCCTTCAGCTCAATGAGCACATCCACTTCCTTGCCGTTCTCAGCTGCACGGCAAAGGTAATCCACCAGCCTTGCATGGCTTGCCAGACGATAGATCGTAATCTTGATGCTGGTGACATCCGGATCAGAAGCAGACTCCTTGACTAACTGCACAAAGGAATCCATGGACTGATACGGATAGCTCAGCAGCACATCCTTCTTCAGGATCTGATCATACAATGGCTTTTCATAGTCCAGATCCGTGGACAGCTTCGGTGTATACGGTGCATAGAGAAGCGAAGCAGCCTTCTCTGCATCAAGCAGGGAAGACAGAGAAAACATGAACTTCCTGTCCAGCGGAAGACCGGATACATACACCATGGAATCACTCAGCTTCAGGGAATCATACAGATACTTCCGGAATTCCGGTGTGATCTTCTTCGAGCACTCAATGCGCACCGGATTGGTACGCTTGCGCTTCCTGAGCATGGCAAGCATCTTCTCACGGTAGTCCATGACATCATCAAGCGTATCATCATCCACATCCACATCGGCATTGCGGATGATGTAGAACTTCATGCGGTCCCCGATGGATGCGCCACGGAACACGCTCTCCATGTTGGCAAGCACAAGGTCCTCCATGTGCACAAAGCGCACATCTCCCTTTTTCTCCGGAAGCTTGACGATCTTCGGGAGGCTTGCCGGGATCGGCACCACAGCCAGCACCTGGTTTCCCTTGTACTTCATGATGCCGGAGGCATAGATGACACCGGACTGCAGGTTGGGCATCGGATGATGAGAATCCACGATCTGCGCACCAAGCAGCGGTTCCACTGCATCACGGAACACACGCTTGAGATACTTCTGCTCATCCTTTGTGCAGTCCTTGGGATCCAGTTCAACAAGCCCGCTCTTCTTCAGTTCCCCGCGCAGTTCATTCCAGTATTCATCACGCTTGCGGCACAGCCTGTTGGCCATGGCATAGATCTTCTTCAGCTGACCGTCCGGCGTCAGTCCTGACTTGTTGTCCACAAAGTCCGGCTTGACCTTCTTCATTTCCGTCAATGATCCCACACGGACACTGAAGAACTCATCCAGATTCGATGAGAAGATGCTGACAAACTTCACCCGTTCCAGCACCGGAACGTTCTTGTCCCTCGACTCATTCAGACAACGCTCATCAAAACGGAGCCATGACAGTTCACGGTTCTGTGTATAACCCTCTTTGTACAAACCTTTCTGCATATAATCAGTCCACCTCGTTTTCATTATATTGCAGGAAACCGTCAATGCATGTTAAATCACCGTTAACCCGCATGAACAGTGCATGTGATGCTATAATGACGCCAATGAACAGCACAGCAAGACTTGCCTCAATCCTGAAAAGCGATGAAAAGATGAGCATCCGCACAGGTGCCTCCTTCGTCTTCCGTCTGGCACTGCCTGCCATCCTGGCCCAGGTCGCCGAGATTGTCATGCAGTACATTGATTCCGCCATGGTCGGACAGATGGGAGCCGGTGCCAGTGCCTCCATCGGTCTTGTGGCATCCTCCACCTGGCTCTTCGGCGGGCTGATCAGTGCCTGCGGCTATGGTTTCTCTGTCCAGGCAGCCCAGCGCATCGGTGCCCAGAACTACAAAGGGGCAAGGGATGTCTGCCGCCAGTCCTTCCTTTCCGCACTCATCTGGTCCGGCGGCCTCATGTGCATCGGCATCTTCCTTTCTTCAAGACTTCCCGTCTGGCTGGGAGGTGCTCCGGAAATCATTCATGATGCGCACATGTACTTCCTGATCTATGCCCTCTTCATTCCCGTCAGACAGCTCTACTTCCTGAATGAATGCATGCTGCAGAGCACCGGAGACATGAGAACCCCAAGCATCCTGTCTGTTGTTCTCTGTGCTTCCGATGTCTTCTACAATGCACTGCTGATCTTTCCTTCCGGTACCTTCGGACCATTGCCCGGCGCCAACATGGGTGTTGCCGGTGCCGCCCTTGGAACAGCACTCTCCTATGTCACCGCAGCCATTCCCATGATCATCCAGACAGCAGTCAGATCCCCGGTTCTGGCCTTAAAAGACAAGGGCAGATGGATGCCGGAAAAGGAAGTCATCCAGAATGCCTTCCATATCGGTATTCCCTTAGGCCTGGAACATGCAGCACTGTCTGTTGCCCAGATCCTTGCCATTAGGATCGTTGCCCCTTTGGGTACCATCTCCCTGGCAGCCAACTCCTTTG
>OMUX01000237.1 GCA_900314345.1 uncultured Erysipelotrichaceae bacterium
CGATAAATCTTGTCTGAGGGAAAAATTTCTTCATGTATCTGATATCCCAATCCCGTGCCTTCTCTTCACCATCTGCGTACCAGTAATGGATCTTTGTTTCCATGAACGGAATCGGATCCGGCACTTTATAGTTGTTGCAGGAATCAAATGTCCGCCACAGCGTTTTCCGGCTGCAGTGCCTGAGTACTTCCGCAACATACTGCAGGTCTTCTTTGGAATACTCATCTGTTGAGAAAGCCTTCTCCAGAAGTCCTACACCTCCTGCCCTTCCGATTGCCATCATCAGATAATCCCTCAGTGCAATGAAACGTGTTGCAATCCATGGAAGCTGATATGGTGTGATCCCTCCGTCCATGATACAGTTCCGGATAGGAATCGTCTGGCCAAGCGCGACCATCAATGCAATGGATCCGCCCATGGAACAGCCATACACTGCGTAAAGCTCTGGTATTCCATTTTCCTTCAGCCAAAGGTTTAATTCTGAAGCAATTTCTTCCACACTGGTAAAGTCACTGTCTGCATCAAAATCGTAACCCGGAAGCGCAGGCACAATCAGATGAAAGTCTGATTCAAGAAGCGGGATAACCTTGGAGAAATAGTCCCACTTCACGATCGATGGGTGAATCAGAAGAATCGTTTGTTTATTGTCTTTTCCAAACTCATGGATTGTCATAGGTTTCCTCTAAACTTTCCAGTCTTCGATAAGAATCAGAATACATAGATACAGGCCGTAGCCAATGCCACACTGATCAAAGGGAATAGTACAATGTCCTGTATCTGGCTTTTTGCGTTAAAGCCATAAGAATCAAAACCTTTCGCTCCCTTTAGTGCCGAATACTTCTTTTCTATGAAATGTGTCTTTGTCAGCATCAGATAGTCAAAGAAGACTATGTCATAAAGCTTGTATCCTTCCAGCATGATCACAAAGCGGAGGAATACCTGTCCGAAGTTCATATCCGTGTGTACGGTATCCCAGCCAGCCCGGATGGGAAGGTCTGGCATCTCCCTGACCATCTCCTGAATATCCTTCGGTGCCCCAAAATGCGTCGCACCGAACTTCGGGATCATGAGCAGGAATATTGCCATGGCTGCTGTGGCAAGAGCACAAAGCAGTATTGTTAAGAGGATTGTCCTGATCATCTCTGTGAGAACTCCATCCTGTTGATATACATTTTCGCAAGGACGTCGCAGAGCTTTGCCATGAATCTGTGAATGCCCTTGATATTCAGATCATCAAGCTTGTAATAGCCCTGCATATAGCTTTTCCTTGAAACCAGCTTTACCTTGTCAGACCATCCTTCCAGATCCTTGGCATCACTGACATAGAAATATTCAGAGATGTCATTCGTCATTCCCATATTCTGCAGTGTCCCCTTCATGAGTACGTCACGGCCGAACTTGCCGACCGTATCAAACACGAGCCTTCCGCCGGGAAACTTATCAGCCATGGCCATGACCATATTCCGGATCTGCTGAGTATTGAAGTAATGGAAGACCCCTGCAGCGTAAAGGACTGCGCCATTGGATGCATCGATCCTGTCCATCCATGAAAAATCATTCAGATCACAGGCAATGTTCTCTTCTCTTTCACCGGCAGGAATGATTCCGTTCCGGGATTTGATGACATTGGCGAAGCCGAGGTTATAAATCCTGCACTGCCCGTTGTCAGCACTTCTTCCGGTCATATTCAGACCGTAGCCAAGATTGACAACTGAGGCCTGTGGATGTGTCTTCAGATAATCTGTGATTTCTCAGATCATGTCTTTTTCACGCATGGCACCTTCAAGGACGCCGAACTGATACATTGCGCTGTTTTCTTTCTTCTGAAACTGAGAGAAGTCATAGTCCAGCCTGTCACAGGGAAGGGAACTGCTCTGCGCACAATTTTCTGGCATAAAGCGGAACGATCAATTTCTCCTGAACACTGCCTTTTTCAATATGTATTTTTTCCATGACTGTTTACTCCTGCGCATCTTCTGATGATGATTTTTTATTGTTTTTCTTATCAATGAAATATCCGAAAAGACAGCCGCAGCAGGCGAAGGCAATACCCAAAGCAATTCCTGTACCAAAACCGGATGTTCCGATGATGCTTGAAAACACAAGGCTCCAGATCAGTGCCATGACTACGCCCGCGAGTATTCCAAACTTCACTGTATACTTATACGTCATAAACGATTCTC
>OMUX01000319.1 GCA_900314345.1 uncultured Erysipelotrichaceae bacterium
TGCCTCCCTGTTTTCAGGAGGCATCTGCTTCATATGCAGTTTTCATGAGCCATTTCAGCACGACACATGCGGCATAGCTGTCCATCAGGCAGTATGCCTTGAGTTCTTCGATGATCTCCTGTTCGTCCTCGACCTGTTCTTCCCTGTCCAGGTGTCTCCACTGGAACACGGCGTCCATACCCTGGTGGATGATGAGATCGTTGTAGCTCTTGTCATTCATCATGGACATGATCTTCTTGAGCGTCCATACCCCTGCCATCCTGGTGTCATAGACAATGCCGGCAGTAAAGGGCAACTGCAGATCCTTCATGCGGGCATTGATGGCAAGCAGTGCATCGCTGTATTCCGGAAAGGCACTGGCGAACTCGGCGATCCGGAACTTCTCCGCTCCTTCCGCATTGTAGGCAACAACGGTGCCTTTTTCCGGCATGTCCCTGAGGAGGCTTTCCACCAGTTCCCTTCGATCATCATGCCAGGAGAGGAAGACATTGGAGGATGTCGTTCCGTCTTCATGCAGAATGTAGATGCTGTATTCAAACGGCAGGACATCATAAGGCTTCATGCCTTTATACGGCGGAATTGCATAGCGTTCCCATTCAAAGTCCAGGAATGTGACCGGATACTGGATATCAGAAAGCCATGTCTGCAATGCCATGCGGTCAAAGTAGAGACCGCCCTGTTTGTCTGCCATGATCTCGGCATACTGCTGTCTTGAGCCTTCAATGCGTTCCGGATCAGCTTCCTTCAGGGTCTTTCTTCCTTCCCTGAGCATGGCATAGCGGTCCTTTGCGCCGGTCAGCGTCAGGATGGAGTTGTCCGGCATCGTCACTTCATTGCCGAAGCACTCTTCATAGAAACGGCACTTCTGCCTTCCCGCACAGCGCGGTCTTCTGACCGGTGCTGGAAGATTGTCTTCCTGCATGGCATTCATGCCTGCAATGAGAATTGAGGGATCCTGCATGTTCTTCCGGATGGCTTCTTCCACCTTGATGGAAGGATTGTTGGCGCTGTTGTAGAAACTGTCGGAAAGGATGAACAGCTGTTCACAGTCCAGTTCTTCATCTCTTACATAGGCATTGTTGAGATGCAGGATGCGGATGTCATGAAGCGTAATGCCAAGATGTTCCAGCACCCATACCGTATCGCAGTAAAACTGCATGTCATCGGCATGGGGATAGAGACCGGCAAACAGGAAATACAGGTCCCAGCCTTCTTCTGCATGATGAAGGAACGGCACCTTGATGCGCAGACCTCCATACTGGAATCTTGCCTTCATGAGCCATTCATGGTCCTTCATCGCCGCAAGGGCAAGATCCGGATCATCCCCGACACTGCCATGCCATGCATTGTCTGCATGGAGTTTCATGGCTGCCAGGTCCGTGATCGTCTCATCGAGACGCACAAAGGAATGGTAAGGCAGACGTTCACTGTGGACATCCTTCCAGTATAAAAGCGGGCACCTGCTGTACTTCTTCAGGTCCGAGATATGGTATACGGTTTTTTCAGACTGCAAAGCTTCCATTGCGGAAAACCGGTACTTCCTTTCCTTCCTGATCATAGCCTGTGATATTCAGATCCTGAGTTCCGATCATGAAATCCACATGCACGGAACTCACATTGCCACCATGGGCAAGCAGCTCCTCTTCAGACATTTCTACACCGCCTTCAATCTGGGTGGGATAGGAATCTCCCAGAGCCAGGTGGCAGGAGGCATTTTCATCAAACAGCGTATCATAGAACAGCAGATTCATGCGTGAAATCGGTGAATCATACGGTACAAGCGCTGCCTCACCGAGTCTTCTGCTGTTTTCATCCGTGTTCAGAAGATGTTCCAGCGCTTCTGAACCCTTCTCTGCATGGAAGTCAATGACTTCCCCGTCTCTGAATGTAAACCGGAAGTCCTCAACCAGTGTGCCGTTGAGATCCAGCGGCCTGGAAGCCACAACGGTTCCGTTCACACCGGTTCTGAGCGGTGTTGTGAATACCTCTTCCGTAGGCATGTTTGCCTGGAAGACAGCCTTGGTGAGTCTTGCGGTTTCACTGCCTCCGCTCCAGATATGATGCATGGGAAGCTGTACGACAAGGTCCGTGCCCAGACTGTTTGCATAGTGGAGGCTTTGGAACTGCATCTGATTGAGAACATCACAGTGCTCTTTCAGGGCTCTGTCATGTTCTTCCCAAGCCTGTACAGGATCATTGTCCTCGGAGATATACATGGTACGCAATACGGCATCCCAAAGGGCAGACAGTGCCTCCTTCTCGGCAAGCTGCGGGAATACCTTCCTTGCCCAGAGTGCATTGGGGACTGCGGCAACGCACCACTGTCCAAGACATGCAGAGGTATAAGCATAATAAGGCTTCATGGCCCGGGATCTTGCCTGCTGGATGCGTCCTGCCTTTGAATGGTCCACATCATCAAGAAGTCCCGGCATGGAGGAGATCAGATGAAGCTCAGCACACTTTCTTTCCTGTGCTTCTTCTTCCTGCTTCAGACGCCACTTCGGCATGGTGCTCAATGCCTTCTCATCTCCATGCAAAATAGACTGCCGATGAATGTATTCATCATTGAAGAAGGTCCATACTTCCCCCGCGCCGGCCTTGTATGCCTCTTCCACGCAGAGTTCCGTGAAGGAAGCATTCTGTACATCCGCCTGGATGACAAGCAGCTGTCCCTTCCGGATATTCACGCCGGTCTGAATCAGAAGACGCGCATACTTGCGCAGCACTGCTTCATTCGGCATCAGTGATTTCCCTTCCGATCATGTTCTGACCGCTTGCCTTGGTATATTCCACCATGACAAACGTACCGGCAGGAATCTCACGCTGTGAACGGAAGTACACGCATCCGTCCACACCATCCGGTGCATACAGGCAGCTTCTTCCCTGATACAGTCCGGTCAGAGGACTTCTTCCCTCCACCAGGACTTCTTCCTTTCTTCCGATGAGCTTCAGCCTGTCTTCCGAGGCAATCCTGTTCTGCAGGGTCATGACCTCTGCCTTGCGCTGTTCCTTGATCTCTGGCGGTACATTGTCGTCCATGGCATAGCTTGGGGTATCCTCTTCCCTGGAATAGGTAAAGGCACCCAGATGGTCCCAGCGGACATTTTCAACAAGCGACAGATTCTGCTTGTGATCCTCTTCTGTCTCTCCCGGGAAGCCGCAGATCAAGGTTGTCCGCAGCACAGCCTGCGGAATCTCCTGGCGGATCCTGGCACAGCGTTCTTCAATCAACGCCCTGCTTCCTCTTCTGTGCATGGCATGCAGCATGGCATCCGCGCCATGCTGAACAGGAATGTCAAAGTAAGGCAGTACCTTTTCACATTCCTTCATGGTTTCAATCAGATCATCCGGAATCTCATCCGGGTAAAGGTAAAGCACACGGATCCAGTGGAGTCCTTCAATGGCATTGAGCTTTTTCAGAAGATCCGCCAGCATGTGGTTCTTGTAGATATCAATGCCGTACATGCTGGAATCCTGGGCAATGAGGTTGAGCTCCTTCACGCCGTTCTTTGCCAGGCCATCTGCCTCGGCAAGGATATCCTCCTCTGTTCTGGAACGGAAGTTTCCGCGGATACTGGGAATGGCACAGTAGGAACAGCGGTTGTTGCAGCCATCGGCAATCCTGAGGTAGGCCATCCATGGCTTGTCGCTGAGAACTCTCGGGGCCTTGCCATAGTTGTTGACAATGCGCTCGCCGAGTACTTCCGTCAGAATCGTTCCAAGCTGGGGATATTCATCCAGTGCAATGAAGCGGTCCACTTCGGGCATCTCCTGTTCCAGCTGCGGCTTGTAGCGCTGGGAAAGACAGCCCATGACAACCAGCTTCTTCAGTCCCTTCTGCTTGTAGTCTGCAGCCTCCAGGATCGTGTCGATGGCTTCCTTCTTGGCATCCTCGACAAACCCGCAGGTATTGATGATGCAGGCATCCGCATCCTTCCAGGAGGTTGTTGTTTCCTGTCCGCTTGCCTTTAAAATACCCAGCAGGTTTTCGGTATCCACCAGGTTCTTTGCACATCCAAGCGATATAACAGCAATCTTCATCTTGTTTCCTCAGTCTGCCAGTGTGCCGAAGGGATCCCATGGCTTGAGTACCTTGACGTCCTGCTTCAGCATCTTCTTCTGTTCTTCATTCAGGTACTTCCGGTTCACAGCCGCTTCATAGACATACATCTCAAACCAGCTTTCGCTTGCCGTATAGTAGCCTTCAT
>OMUX01000313.1 GCA_900314345.1 uncultured Erysipelotrichaceae bacterium
AATTAAAAAGCGGCTTTGTCTTGCCGCCTTCCTTGTATATTGAGATATTGTTTTAGCAGATGAAGGTTCAAGGTGCTAAATCATTGCAGAGGTTTCAGCGTTATGATGCCCTGTCTTTAACCGTACTCCACGGCATTGCCCATAAGGTTCTCTGCCGGAATATACTTCTCCACTTCCGTTCTTGACATCTGTACATCATAGCCAGTATCAGCGAAGCGATAGTGCATGAGAATCGTCAGCTGCGGTTTGAGAAGCTCAATGGTCCTGCGTGCCTCAATGGCATCAATTGTGTAGTATCCGGCACACGGGATCATGATCACCCCGGCATTCTTCAGAAGCTCTGCCTCGCCTTTCTTGAGTTCTCTTCCAAGATCCCCGAAATGAATGATCTTCTCATCGTCATTATGCAGGATCGTGATGGCATTCATGCCACGGTGTGCTCCTTCATGATGATCATGCGGAACAGACAGTGCAGAGATCTTCCATGGATTCTCCGGTCCGTCCTTGCGGATGGTGATCAGATGTGAGGCATTATGATCCTTATGTTCGTGGGAACAGATGACCTTGTCCGCCAGCATAGGCTGAGGCAGCCTTAAGCCTGGCACAGAATCATTTTCATATGGATCAAAGCAGACCGTATAACCGTTTTCTGCGCTTACGATAAAACAGGAATGCCCGTAATAGGTAATCTTTGTCATAGACGCCTCCGCTACATGCATCTTAGCTGTTTTCCCGTTGATTGCAAGATGCAAGAAAGATGAAAAATGCCTGCAGTTAATGCAGGCATGGAATTGCGTTACTTGACCTGGATGATCTTCATCATGTTCGCAGATCCCTCACCGGTCGGATAACCGGCGGAGAGGATGATCAGCTGACCAGGCTTGACGCCGTAGTCCTTGGCGAACAGGCATGCCAGATCATCATCATTGGTCATGGTATTCTGGACATCAGAGAAGATCGCTGTCACACCCCAGTAGTCCTCCAGCTTGCGCTGTGTGGACCTGGTGAAGGTGATGGCCAGGATCGGCACGCACGGTCTGAACTTGGAGATACGGCGTGCGGTGGTTCCGCCCTGGGTGAAGGCGACGATGGCACCGACATTCTCCAGGGACAGGGAAGCATCAGAGATGGCAATGCCGATGGCATCCTGGATGGTCTTGTTGGAGGAATGCTTGGAAATCTCAAGTCTGTCCTTATAAGGGAAGATGCTCTCAGCTTCCTCAGCAATCTCACTCATCATCTCGCAGGCTTCCACCGGATATTCGCCGCTTGCGGTTTCTGCAGAAAGCATGACACCGTCGGATCCGTCCAGCACGGCATTGGCAACATCGCTTGCCTCAGCTCTGGTGCATCTCGGGTTGTGGGTCATGGAGTCCAGCATATGGGTTGCTGTGATGACAGGCTTGCCGATACGGTTTGCGGCAGCGATGATGTGCTTCTGATAGACAGGCACCAGCTGGGTAGGTACTTCAACACCCAGATCGCCTCTTGCGACCATGACGCCGTCAGCGGCTTCCAGGATGGCATCCAGGTTGTCATAGCCTTCCTGATTCTCGATCTTGGCAATGATCTGGATTCTCGGCTTTCCTTCTTCAATCAGGATCTTGCGGATCTGATTGACATCAGACGGACGTCTGACGAAGGATGCAGAGATGAAGTCCACATCATTCTGGCATCCGAAGCGCAGGTCTGCCTCATCCTTTTCCGAAAGGAACGGCATGGACAGCCTGACACCCGGTACATTGCATCCCTTGTGGGAGCTGATCGGACCGGATACCTCAACACGGCACTTCATCTCCTGACCGTCATTCTCCAGGACAGTCAGACGCATCTTGCCGTCGTTGATCAGGATGGTGTTGCCTGTCTTCAGGTCATCGAACAGTTCCGGGCACTGGATGTGGAAACGCTCATGGGTTCCCTCAATCTCAGCCTTCTCGATATAGACAATCTCGCCCTTCTTGTATTCCTCGGTATCGTTCTTGAAGTTCCCAAGACGGATCTCCGGTCCCTTGGTGTCCAGATCAATTGCGATGTTGATGCCGGTCATGTCGGAAACCTTGCGGACACGCTTGATGCGCTCCAGATGCTCTTCATGGGTTCCGTGGCTGAAGTTCAGACGGACGATGTTCATGCCTGCTTCTGCAAGCTTTGTGATCGTCTCTTCGCTTTCACTTGCCGGACCGATCGTGCAGATTACCTTTGTCTTCTTAAACAGATGATTCCTTTGAACCAATGTCATTCCCTTTCCCTCTTCTTTCCCCTTATATCAGTCTGTCAAACAGACGATAGAGACGCTTGCGGTTCTGCCTTGGACGTCCCAGTGCTTCATCAATCGGCATGGATGTGATCTCATTGTCGATGATGCCGACGCACTGTCCGCCAATGCCTTCCATGAGAAGGTCGACTGCCTTTTCACCCATACGGCTGGCAAGCATGCGGTCCGTCGGTGTCGGAGAGCCGCCTCTCTGGATGTGTCCAAGCACGGTTGCTCTTCCGGAGAAACCGGTGTTCTGCGACACCTTCTTAGCCAGGGCATCCACATCCGTGATCTTTTCAGAGATGATCACGATGGCATGTTTCTTGCGGACTGCATCCGCAAGATAGCGCAGCTTTTCCAGAACTTCCAGTTCATCATATCCCGTCTCCGGGGTGATGACCATCTCAGCACCGCAGGAGATTGCCGTATACAGTGCCAGGTCGCCGCAATGGTTGCCCATGACTTCCACGATGGAGCATCTGTGATGGGAGCTGGAGGTATCGCGCAGCTTATCCACGCATTCCACACAGGTATGCAGTGCGGTATCAAAGCCGATCGTGAAATCCGTTCCCGGAATATCGTTGTCAATCGTGCCCGGAAGGCCGATGCAGTTGATTCCCTTCTTTGTCAATGCAAGTGCACCGCGGTAGCTGCCATCGCCGCCGATGACCACCAGTGCATCAATGCCGCTCTGCTTGAGATTGGCAATGCACTTGTTCTGGATTTCCTCTTCCCGGAATTCCGGAAGACGCGCACTGCCTAATAACGTGCCGCCTCTTGAAAGAGAATCCGAGACGCTGGTCCTTGTCAGCATTTCAAAGCTGCCGTCCAGAAGTCCCCGGTATCCGTCATGGATCCCGCATACTTCAATGCCGTTGTTCAATGCCACACGTGTTACGGCGCGGATTGCCGCATTCATGCCCGGTGAATCGCCGCCGCTTGTCAGAACACCGATCTTCCTTACCATAGTTCTTCCTTTCTAATATCCTCAGCTATTCTAACATTATTCATCCATGCTGGAAAGATTGCGACGGTCATTCCCGTCCAGCTGCACGGGCTTTGACAAAGCCCGGATTCTCTCCAGAATGCGCTTTGCCTGCATGAGCGACTGATTATTCCTGGCATAGGTGTAGCGGTTGGCAAGCGAGTTGAAATCCTCATTGCTGGTAAACCATGTGGTCTTGCTTTCCCGCATGCGCACATCCAGGATATCCAGCAGTGTTGCAAGATATTCCGTCGTGATCTCTTCCGCCCCGATATCATCGAGGACAAGGAAGTCGGCATACTTCATCAATGAGATCATATCCTTTGCCTTTTCAGGGCTTCTGGCGGCTGCTGAGGCAAAGCCCGGGGCATAGACAAACGCCGGGCGCTTCCCTGCCTTTGCACAGGCATTGCCTGCACAGGCCGCAAGATATGTCTTGCCGGTGCCCATGGCGCCATAGAGATAGACGCCGCTTCCCATGGCATAGAGCTTCTGTGCCTCCATGGCAGGCCTTGCATACTTTGCCGGTTCCTTTGCCCAGTCGATCAGAAGGAAATCAGCGTCTGCGAATGTGGTGCCTGCATCGTTGATGAGATAGGAGGAAAGGAATGCCTCCTTCTTCTCCTTTTCCGCCTGGTAGGGGCATGCCTCAAGCACATACTGCAGCAGACCGTCATAGGAAAGGGACATGCGGCAGCCTTTCTGTTTCTGCCGGCATTCCG
>OMUX01000363.1 GCA_900314345.1 uncultured Erysipelotrichaceae bacterium
ACTACAGTAACAATGTCAAAGCACTGGCCAGCCTTCTCAACAACTATGACAATGTCTCGATCAGAAGGACTCAGGAGACAATCAGTGCACTCACAGGCGGTAAGGTGAACCTTTCAACCGGCTTTATTTCATCACTGCCTGCACTGTTTGCCTCGAAGACGGAAAAGCAGATTGAAGAGAGCTTCAAGGTACTGCAGGGATCACCGTTCATGCACGCTGACTTTACGAATATCAGAGTCAACGGGAAGAACAAGAACGTATTGATCACATCAAACAATAACGTTGTCCTGTTCACCTTCAGGGAATGTTGATGAAAAATTGCTGACGAATTCCGCTAACTGTTGCGAGTATTGCGGTGGCAGGGCTACGCTTTTTGGATAGCAAGGTGAATAACAAGAACGATAGCAATTAACAGGCGGTTATATTTAGGTGGCACAATAAGACCATGCTAATACTTGGTGATTAAGGTAAACTGAAAGTATTAGAAATTGGGGGATGATGAATGGCTGATAAACTATTCTGGATAAATCATAGCTTTATTTCTAAAGATCAATATGCACCTTATGTAATCCAGAATGATTCCGATTACTATCCGGATTTAATGATTCGTTACAAGAGATTTCTGCAAGAGGCGGTAAAGGCAGGTGCTGATCAGGAGAGTGTTAAGATTATTACTGGCTATCAAAAGAAAATTCTGGAAGCAATCCGCAACTATTATCAAGGGAAGATTTCCTCATCACATCAGAAGATCAGAAATCTGGTCGCCAAATGCATTGATCACCGGATTGCGGTTGCTAATATCAATGATTCATTTGCTTTTCCTGGAGACAAGAATCTGGAATTACAATTGTTTCGTGCAAGACTGAGTGAGGTGAATGCCGAGTATAGTGCGACGGATATGCTGCATATTCCTTTTGATTTACGTGGTTTGAGTAAAAATTACCGCTTCAGCATTTCCGGTGTTCCATGCTGGTATCTGGCCAACTCTTCATATGGTTGCTGGATTGAGATGGAAAAACCAGCAGATCAGTGTTTCAATGTTTCACCGGTTCTATTGGATGGTGAACAGAGAGTATTCAATCTGGCTGTAATGAGCCGGGATATGACTTATCTGAATGACTTTGATGCCAGTACGGTGCACTGCTGGCTGAAACTGATGATGCTGATGATGGCAACTTCCTATAGGATAAAAGAGTCTAACCGTACCTTTAAATCGGAGTATATCATTTCACAGGCAATCATGCTTGCTTGCAAAGATCTGAAACTTGATGGCGTAGCGTACTATTCAAAACGTGTTGATGACGAAATCTTTGCGGTGCCTGCTGTGAATCTGGCATTGTTTGCACCATACAAATACCGTGCAAAATATGCGGATATCTGTAATCACGCAAAGGTAGGCGACCCTTTCAACTATGCAACATTCAAGCAACTGACTGAAAAGTATAGAAGTTTTACGAATGATATGCGGCTGGATCACGTCAGCCGGAGCAACGGCATTGGCACTTATTCACATCAGTATGATTATCATGAAACAGTATTCTGTCAATTTGATCACTTCTTGTTCCATGAATGGAAGGATAAAGACAGGATAGATTGGGGTAACGCAGTAACTTCAGAGGATAAATACTGATTGCAAGTCTTGCCTTAATTTCCGAAATACAGCGATTTATACACACAACTTTGTGCAAGCTTGGATACAGTTCTTGAGAATATCCGCAAGAGAGTTATATACAAGGAAAGGAATGAGGCTTTTTCATGGACGATGATCTGATTCATATCAATATTCATGCATACAGAAACCTCAGAGATTTCAGTCTGGTTTTAAAGAAGAAAAAGATCAACTGTATCATTGGCGTTTCAGGAAGTGGTAAAAGTTCAATAGGAAAAGCATTGCTTGGCGATAATGATGTACTAAATCATACCGCCGGCTGTTCAGATCAGATGCGGATTACTGTCAATGGCAGTGATGAACTGCCATCGGTAGAAATGTTTGATTCAGATTCTGTCCGTGATTATCTGATTGAAGAGATTCCAGATGCTGCTGAAATGTACAGGATCCTGATTGATAGTGATTCTGAAATTCAGAGTGCAGAAGAAACATTGAAAAATTCACTTTCTGAGCTGAAAACATCAATCGATGCATATGCGGAAAGGCATAGACAATGCGCAGAGGTTCATAAGGCTTTGGGTTCTTCGTTGACAGAGAAAGGTGAACTGCGGAAAAGTGCAAGTATCATAAAACTCGAGAAGCAGTTGGAAAGCGATACGAATAATCGAATCATAAAAGCAATCACCAGCATGGGCGGCACAAGATACTCATGGATTCTTCAGGGAAATGAACTTAGGAAAGGCACTGGTCAATGCCCATATTGCAATAAGAAGATGAATCAACGCCTTATACATCAATATGATGGTTTCTCCAAGTATGACGAGAAGATGACCCAGGGCTTATTCAAAAGCAATAATTATCCAGACATTGTTTCTTCTATTGATACTACCCTTGCAGGAGTAAGACAGATCAAGCAGGATGTTACGAATGCAGTAAAGGCAGAAGCAGAGTATGAAGCTGTCGTACAGTTATATGACAAACTGACCGTCCACGATAATCACGATGTGACAATAAACCTTTCTGATTTCCATGAACTGAAATCATTGTTTCCGGATATGTATCAGGCGTTGGATCAAACGTCCCATGAGCTGAGAAAGATAAAAGGACTGAGAAACAATGCCTATCACAAAACAGATACTATACTGAAGCGTAAACTGGGCACGCTGAATGATGAACTGGATTACCTGGATATTCCGTATCGAATTGAGGCAAGTGCAGCAAATAATAAAATCCGCGAATATAAGTTCGTCCATGTTGATGATCATTCTGATATTGACCGCAGAAAATGCCTTTCCAATGGTGAAAGGAATATCGCAGCCTTACTGGTATTCATTGAAAAAGTGAGAAAAGATCAACCGGAGCTTGTGATTATAGATGATCCTGTTTCGGATTATGATGACTACCGCAGGCAACAGCTTTTTCAGTATATTCGTTCTAAACTGTATGGGATGACAATCCTGATTCTTTCCCATGATTCCGTTTATGCAAAATATGCGCTGGGGAAAAGGAACAACTGCAAAGGATTTGTATACTTCATCCAGAAGGAAGAGGGAAAACAGGAAATTGAAACGATCACTGCTGACGACTTTGGTGAATTTACCGATTTCATCCGTGGTCATATTGCACAGGTGGATGACCAGTACCGGAAGGTCATCAATCTTCGCTTCCTGTACGAAGGAAGACACAGAAATCCTGTTTATATCTATCTTTCAGGTATTGCTCATATGAAAACAAAAGAAGAATTTCAGCATGATCTTGCCATGCATCACATGGATGAAAAGATAATTCTAGAGAAAATACAAAAGGATCATCAGGTTACACTACAACCATATGATGGACCGGAGAAACATGACATATCGGAATGGACATTAATTGAAAAGGCATTTATACTTCGACAGAGTCAGGATAGGTTGCTTAATAAAAGGCTGAAAGAAGAACTTAATGATTATGTACATATCAATGGCATGAAGGTGGTGGATCTGGATCCATACAGATTTGTTGTGTGTTCCAGTGAATTGCGTTCATTCATTAATGAAGCAATCAACAGGCAGTATTCAACTCTTCTGGCAGATCAATGATCTGCTGATCCTTTTCAATGTTGGCGGCATGCAATAGTGCAAGAGCTCCTAATGTAAAGCCATCATTGATGAGCTGTTTCTGAATCATTTCTGCAAGTTCTTCTTCAGTGACTTCCAGTATTTCCTGGATGCCTTCATGATGGAAAACAGGAGTATATGAGGCAATCTCAACGAGATATACGTGGGTGTAGTTTCCTGTCAAGCCGCTGTCAGAAACAAGATTTCCAAGATACTGCGGTTCTCCTTTGATGACTGCATTCAGCTCTTCCTCCAGTTCTCTGACTGCAGCATCTTCAAAGCTTTGATCACTCTTTTCAGAGAACCCTCTAGGAAAGCTGTATTGATCCTGACGCAGGGCATGTCTATAT
>OMUX01000092.1 GCA_900314345.1 uncultured Erysipelotrichaceae bacterium
CTCCATCACACATACAGATCCAGAGGAAATGTACCGTCTGTTTTCAAGAGAAATAGAGCACAACACTGACAACAGCAGTCTGATCTATGAAATGATTGCATCACTCTAAGCAACGTTCTGATAGACCTTAATGAATTGCAAAAACAGGCTGTCGTCATACTGATAGCAACGGCAAGTCTGCATTCTGCAGACGAGTTCAAGAAAGCACATCACACTTCTGTCTGATCTGAGAATATGTGAAACATTCTCCGCATGAAATCTTCGCGCTCATTGTAGATCCCATCAACTTTCAACAAGTCGCCATCAATGCGGTAAAAGATGTAATTCTTCGCAACGTAGATGACGTAGTAATCACTGTCAATGCCAAACAGTTCTCTGACAGACATACCCGGTTTCTGATACTTCTTCAGGCTGTATATTCTGCCATTGATTTCATCCATAACTTTTTTACGAGCTTCAGTTCCAAACTGACGTTCCAGATATTTCCGCAGTTCAGTTATCTTCCGTGCATATTCTTGAGAGTAGACGATCTTCATTCATCGATACCCATGATTTTCTTCATCTCCGTCTCATTGACCCAGCTAACAGCATCCGACTCCTGTTCCGCCCTGTGAAGATCGTTCATAACTGAATACGCTGCTTTCAGCTGTTCATAGTGATCTGCATCGTCAATGGACATCATGACATATGCGCCATGCCCGTTTCGTGTCAGATAAACCCGATTGCCATTGTCAACATCTTTGAGGATATCGTTGTAATTCCTAAAATCTGAAACAGGTTTAATTAATGTCATTGTTCTTGCCTCCAGCATTATTTACATGTAAATATGCATTGGACAGCAGAGAGATGATGATTCTGTACAGCGGCCTTACAGAATTGTGCGATTTTTCGTACAACGTCATTTGTCAAAATTTATTTTATTAAAAAATATTTTATTAAAAATAATTTTACTTATTTCTGTTATTGCATATAATTTGCTCAGGAGATAATCAATATGTTCTACTATCGTGAACAAGAATTGAAGCGCCTGAAGAAAGTTTACACCGCCGATAAGCCAGCTGCGATTGCCGTTTACGGCCGACGCAGAACCGGCAAATCCGAGCTGATTCTGGAATCACTCCGTGAGTGCTCTGAAATACCTTCCTTCTATTTTCTTTGCGGTTCCAGTACCTATACAGGAATCCTGAAGCAGTTTGTATCAGAGTTCTCTGCTTTTCTCAGCATCGAAGAAAGCAGTGTGCCTGAGTTTGCCAGTTTCCGGCAGGCAATCGCATTTTTTCTCTCGCAGCTTGGCGGCAGAAGACTGATCCTTGTAATCGATGAATTTCCATATCTTTCAAGGAAGAGTGATGATAAGGAAGTTGCTGCAGAGTTTAACGAAATCATTGAAAAGGAAATGAGGAACAGCAGTCTTTGTCTGATCCTCTGCGGTTCGAATGTACGCTTCATGAATTATGCAGTCAGCGATGCAAGCAGTCCGCTTCACGGCCGCTTTCAGGAAACAATTCTGGTAAAACCTTTCACATATGCTGAAACTGCTGCATTATTTCCAAAGCTTGAACCTTTTGAACAGCTTGCAGTTTACGGCGCAACCGGCGGAGTTGCTGAATATGTTTTCAATTTCAGAAAATACACTTCTTTCCGTGAAGGTGTAGAGAATCTCTACCTCCGTCAGGACGGTCGCCTTTACAGAGAAGCAGATGATCTGCTGAGTTTTGAATTTGTGGATTCCTCTGTATGCAAATCCATTCTTTCCACAATCAGCGATCAGAGAAAATACCCGGCGGACATTGCAAAAGCCATTGGCATTTCAGCCAACTCGTTCTACTACTATGCAGCGCAGCTGACTTCAGTCGGTATTCTTGACGTATATAAGACGGCGTTTCCTGCCAAGAAAAGAGATACAAGCTACTATATCAAGGATCCCTTCTTCCGGTTTTATTATGGTTTCGCCGCTTCTCTTCGCAGCAGGATTGCCTTATTGAAACCTGACGAAGTTTATGACATTGCGTTTACTGAAGAAAAGCTCCATACCTATCTGGGGCATATCTACGAAGAAGCTGTGATCAAGGAAACGCTGTATCGGGGTGCTGTAAAGGGAGATATTCCTTTCATGCCTGAGGAGATTCTGCCATGGGTTGGAGCCGCCAAGAACAGAAACGGGGAATGGGGTGAGACAGAAATAGACCTGTGTCTGTATGACAAGGATCATGTCATCCTAGGGGAATGCAAAGCTAAAAACAAGAAACTGAGCAGGGATGTATATGAAGATCTCCTGGTAAAATCATCCTTTGTTCACTGTGGAAACCGTGACAGACGTTTCCTTCTTGCGTCATTCCTTGGTTTTGATAATGATGTCCTGACATTGAAGAACCAAGGTGTCATTCTTGTGTCTGGTGCCGAAATTCTCTGA
>OMUX01000239.1 GCA_900314345.1 uncultured Erysipelotrichaceae bacterium
CCTTGCTGCCAAGCCAGATCCTGCCGATGGAACCCGATGTACCGGACACCGCCTGATAATCGATCCGGATGTCCTTTCCTGCTTCATCTTCACTGAGCGGAACAATCACCCAGCGGGAAGGAGAAAGATCCTTGTTAATGACCTGCTGTGGTTCAAACACATAGGAAAACACTTCTTTCTGTTCGATGGTGACGGTGATGTTCTGATTGTCGCTCCAGAGAAACAGTACATCATCCGATGCAAGATCCCTGGGCAGCAGAGAGGAGATGCGGAAGGTGCTGCCGCTGATCTTCCCGTGCGGTACCTTCAGTGAAGATACCATTCCATCTTCCGTTTCCAGAAGCCATCCATCCTGCCAGAGTTCTGCAGACACCTTCTGGTCTCTTCCATCCTTTGTACCTGCGGAGAAATACAGAACGGAGACAAAGCCGATGGAAACGATGACCGCAGCCATGACAACAAGGATTTTTTCCAGTGTCTTCTTCATATGCATGCCTCACTCAACCTTGATCACATCATCCAGCACATAGCAGAACCGCGGTGCAGAGGACAGCGCATTCTCCTGATAACCCTCGGAAAGATCAATGGTATCCGCAGGATCCGATGGATTAACACCCGTATAGCTTCCCTTGAACACCTCAATCTCACCGTTCCGGAACTGTTCGATGAGGCTTTCCGCAATCTGTGTGCTTCCCTTTGCGGCAATGGATTCATTGATCTCAACGATCTGCACCCAGTCTGCTTCAAAGCCGGCACCGATGTCATTGCCATGCACATCTCCTGGTACAGAATCTTCAATCTTCTCATTCTGCATGACAGCTCTTACGGCGCCTGTGACATACGGGACCCAGTTGATCCGACTGCTGGTCAGGGATGCGGAAGGTGCCACCGTGGTCATGCTCTGGTTATAGCCGACATGGTATACGGTTCTTCCTTTTTCCCTTGCTTCTTCACATGCCACAGCAGGACCGATCGTATCGGAATGCTGTGAAATGATGACACAGCCTTCATCAATCAGCTGATTGGCGAGCTGATATTCCACGGCATATTCTGACCAGGTGCCCGAATACCTGACCCGCATCACAGCTTCCGGCATGATGGAACGTACGCCAAGGAAGAATGCAGTGTAGCCTGATATGACCTCAGCGAAAGGAAAGGCAGCCACATAGCCGACCACTGCTTCCTCTTCACTGATGATTCCCGATTTCACCAGTTCGCGCAGCTTCAGCCCGGCAATCACTCCGGTGACATACCTTCCTTCATAGATCTCGCCCATAAATGTATGGTAGTTATCAAGAACCGGCTCTGTGTTGGCATTGTCGCAGGTTGCCTGGCAGAACTGGATATCCGGATATTCAAATGCCACCTTCTTGGCCGCTTCACCGAAGCCGTAGCTTGTCGCAAAGATAATGTCGCATCCTTCTTCCGCAAGCGTGCGCAGCGCAGTCTCGCTGTTTGCCTCGGATACATTGGCCAGGGATACGGTCTCCACCTGATCACCAAACTCGGTCTTCAGGCTGTTCTCGGCACGGATGAAATTTGCAGTATAGGAGGTTGCCGCATCACCGACATAAAGGAAGCCGGCTTTAACGTGATCCCTTGCCTGCTGTTTCGTCCGTGCAGCTCTTACGCCAAGACTGACCAGGATCATGCAGAAAACCGTCAGTCCCGTAACCACATTCCTGACCGTGCTCTTCATGCCTCGTTCTCCTTCCGCTTGCTGTGGTAGATTTCCTCCACATTCACTTCACCGCTGACCACAAGCGCCAGCATAATATCGGCAATCTCCGGATCAAACTGCGTTCCGCTGCAGCGGACAAGCTCCTGCTTCACATATTCAATATCCAGCTGCTTGCGGTAAACACGGTTTGCGGTCATGGCATCGAAGGCATCCGCAACGCCGATGATCCTTCCGTACAACGGAATATCCTTGCCCTTCAGACCATGCACATAGCCATGGCCATCATAGCGTTCATGATGATACAGCGCACCTTCCACCACATGATCGATGCCTGTGAAATTCTTCAGGATCTCGGCACCCTTGGTCACATGTGTCTTCATGATGGCATACTCTTCATCCGTCAGCCTGGAAGGCTTGTTGAGAATGGCATCGGGAACACCGATCTTGCCGATGTCATGAAGCAGCGCAGCTTTCCTCAGGTTCTCGCATTCCGCCTCTGAAAATCCCATCTTCCTGGCGATCATGACGGAATATTCCGCCACGCGTTCGGAATGCATGCTGGTATTCAGATCACGGGCATCCAGTGTCCTGGCAATCGTCATGATCGTTTCGTTGCTCATGCGCACCTGGTTTCTTGCAAGTTCCACCTGCTGACGCTGAATCCGGATGGTCTTTTCAAACTGTGTGCGGAAGATCAGCCAGGTCAGCCAGGCAATGGATGCAGCGGCGATGCCGAAGAAATAAACCAGAAAATACTGATGGTCATAGAACGCCTCTTCTATGGTCAGGGGAACCTGCGTCTGATCCACAGGAAGACCGTTTCCCCTTCCGAGCACAGACACCACGAATGTATAGCTTCCCGGGGGCAGGTTCGTATAGGTGATATCCGAGAGAGCGGACAGCGGCATGATGACGGGATTCCTGTCATATCCTGCAAGCTGGCAGGAAACATCAGGATCTTCAGAGGTGAAGTTGATGATTTCCGGCTGGAAGGAAAGCTTTCCGGTCTTCCTGTCCAGGTTCAGTGTTGTTCCTTTTTCCAGTGTGTACTGCGTTCCGTCCGCCTGTACTGTGGATACGGTGATACGGTAGCTGTGGTCATTGCTGTCATACTTCTGCAGGGAAAAGCCGTATACGCCACGGTTGGACGCAAGATAGCAGTTTTCAGAAGCATCCAGACAGTTCCATGCATTTGCCGTCAGCGCTGAGACAAAGCCCCAGTCAGCGTCCAGAAGCTGAGGATCCATATCCTCCTGGTTTTTCTTCAGGACTTCTGCATCAACGACATAGATGCCGGCACTGCCGGGAATGAATGCCTTGCCGCTCTGGCTGAATATAATGTCATAGTTGTTGGAATACGGGAATGCATCCAGCGGTGTGAATGACGCCGTTCCATTCATGAAGCAGATGCCGTTGGAACAGACTGCATAGACATCCCCGTTGTTTACGGGAATCTTCAGGACGATGTCCGAGGAAAGACCGTTCTTCCTGGTCAGGTACCTTTCAACTCTTCCGTTCCTGACAACAGCGATTCCGTCTCCGTCTGTTCCGGCCAGGATCGTTCCATCCTCCAGCACAGACAGACACAGGATCCTGGCAGCACCTGCCGGGGTATGTACGGTCGTCATGGTCCCGTCTGAATGAAACAGACTCAGTCCGCCGGTTCCCGCTGCCGCAATATCATCACCACACCGGATCACCACTCTGGACTTGTTGCCGAAGGCACCGGATGAGGAATCAAAGAAGGTCAGTGTCCCGTCCGTCTGTGCCTTTGCTGTTCCCTTTCCGTCTGTGCTGATCCACAGTGCATCATCCTTTGCACACAGGGAACGGATGCGGATGCCCTGCATGGCTTCCGTCAGTTCCGTTGTCTTTCCCTGACCTTCAGGGTTAATGATGACAAGTCCTTCATCCGTTCCGCAGTACAGGTCACCCTGCCATTGTGCCACGGCGTTGACAACGGCTTCGGAAAGACCGGCTTCCTGGAACAGGTCATGCACACCGGAAAAGGACAGCCTCAGAAGACCCATGCGGGAGGAAGCGAACCAGAGGTTTCCCTGATAGTCCGCTGCCATATCCTCTATGGAGTTCGAGAATGTTCCGGTCTGCAGACGGAAGAAGGTTCCGTTATTCTGAATCACCACAATGCCGTCATCCGTGCAGGCAAAGACATCGCCTGTCTTTTCAGTGATGAAGATGTCGTTGATCTGATCGACACCGTCCAGATACCATGTTTCCTGTTCCTTCATGCCTTCATCGGAAACACTGAAGCGCAGAAGATGCCCTGCTGCCGTACCGGCAAGCAGATCTCCTTCCGGTGTGAAGCTGACAGAGGTGATCGCTTCCTCATCACTGCTGTATGTATCCTTGATTTCATCTGAAACAAGATAGCAGATCCCGCCGCTGTCTGTGACGCATGCCGCATGCCCTGCACCGTCCGCATCAATGGAGATGACATTCATCCGCTGTGAAAAGCTCTTGAGAACGTGCAGACCGCTTTCCAGGGAAACCAGAACCAGACCGCTGGAGGTACCGACGTAATACAGGCCGTTGTATCCCCCGCCGATGCTGCGGACAGAATCAGATGGCAGACCATCATCCTTGGTAATGACATTCACGACCTCTTCACCGATGGCTATGGCAAGTCCGCTGTCATTGGTGCCGATCCACAGCCTTCCTTCCGCATCAGTATACAGACAGTTGACATTCTTCACGCTGGAAAAATCATCCATATGCCGGAACTGCTGTCCGGTATACCGGTAGAGCCCGGCATACGTCCCGATC
Source organism: uncultured Erysipelotrichaceae bacterium (assembly GCA_900314345.1). Lineage (GTDB taxonomy): Bacteria > Bacillota_I > Bacilli_A > Erysipelotrichales > Erysipelotrichaceae > Bulleidia. Next base: position 4,466 of record OMUX01000239.1, read on the forward strand.
CACAAAGCACCGTCGCTTGTTGCGGCTATGGCATTGGCCTCTCCGCATGGCAGACCGTTTGAGCCATCATAGACCGTCTGTGTATAGGAGCGATAATCCTCCTGTGTCCCGTCTGTCTGAGAAGAATCATCCTCTGACAGGGCATGCACAGGAGAAGCTGCAGAAAACAGCATGCCCAAGGAGGCAAGCACGGCAAGAAGGACAGCTGCCGTGTTCTTCAGGGCATGTGCATTGGATTTCCTGGATCTCAGGAAGCGGAACAGGCGGATGGTGAAATACAGGATGAGAACCACGGTTGTCTTGTCCACGAATTCCACATAATACTGACCGATGAGAAAACGAATGGAGCCGATCCCTCTGTCGCCCAGGTAATCAATCACCGCATCGCCCCATATATTGCCGGACATGCTGTCGGATGTAAGGACATTCAAAGGCAGGGAGACTGCCAGGGATGCGGCAGTCAGGGCTGTTGAAAGGCACATTGCTCCAAAGAAGCTTTCCAGCACCTTC
>OMUX01000175.1 GCA_900314345.1 uncultured Erysipelotrichaceae bacterium
GGATCGCTGACCTCTTCATCACTCATGTTTGCCACATAGATCACCGGCTTGTATGTTAACAATGAATAGTTCTTCAGATACTCTTTATCCTTGTCATTGAGTTCAATGAGTCTGACCGGTGTGCCTGCTTCCAGGGCAGCCTTCAGCTTCTGCAGTGTTTCATTCTCAGCCACCGCATCCTTTTCCTTGGTCTGTGCCTTGCGGATGACCTTGGACAGACGGTTTTCAACGGTATCCAGATCCGCCATGCAGAGTTCCAGATTGATTTCCTCAATATCCCTGACAGGATCCACGGAGCCTTCCACATGCTCGATATCCGGATCGTCAAAGCATCTGACAACATGGATGATGGCATCTGTCTGACGGATGTTTGCCAGGAACTGGTTGCCAAGTCCTTCGCCCTTGGATGCACCCTTGACAAGACCTGCAATATCCGTGAATTCAAATGTCGTATAGATCGTCTTCTTCGGCTTGAAAGCCTCCACAAACGTATCCATTCTCTCATCCGGAACCTCAACCACGCCGACATTCGGCTGAATGGTTGCGAACGGATAATTCTCAGCCAGCACCTGGCTGTTTGTAATTGCATTGAACAATGTGGACTTGCCGACGTTCGGAAGTCCGACAATACCTGCTGTTAAAGACATTTCTCAAAAGATTCCTTTCCCATTGCAAAAGTATACACCTTTGCGCTCAGTTTGCATTCTCACCCGGCACTGCATGCTCAATGACCTTCTTGAGCTTGTGCTCAAACTCATGTCTTGGAAACATGACCACTGCGCCGCATCCCTGGCACTTGATCTTGATATCCGCGCCCATGCGGATCACCTTCCAGTACTTTGATTTATGACAAGGGTGTTCCTTCTTCATCTCCACGATATCGTTGAGATCATAGTTCTTATCGGGTTCCATGCCTTGCCTCTCTTTCTTCATAGGCCTTCATCGTATTCATTAACAGCATCGTGATCGTCATCGGTCCGACACCTCCCGGAACCGGTGTGATGGCTGTGCAGTGTGCCTGCACGCCTTCAAAATCCACATCCCCGCAAAGATGTCCGTTACTCAGACGGTTCACACCGACATCCACCACATAGGCGCCTTCCTTGATGTAGTCCTCCGTGATGAACTTCGGCTTTCCCACAGCCGCAATCAGGATGTCCGCTTCCCGGCAGATATACTTCAGATCATGGGTCTGGCTGTGGCATACCGTCACTGTGGCATTGGCATTCTGCAATAACCTTGCCACAGGGGTGCCCACAAGCTTGCTCCTGCCGACAACGACCGCTCTTCTTCCCGCCGGATCACAGTGCATCTTCTTCAGCACTTCCATCACACCCAATGGTGTGCATGGCGCAAAGCCGGGATTGTTGAGATACAGTCTTCCCACATTGATCGGATGCAGGCCATCCACATCCTTGGAAGGATCAATGCACATGATGGCAGAGAATTCATCCAGTCCCTTCGGCAGAGGAAGCTGTACCAGAATACCGTCAATGTCCGGATCTTCATTGCATTTCCGGATCATATGCTCCAGCTCTTCCTGTGTTGTATTCTCCTTGAGATGAAACATCCGGTTATCCATGCCAAGGGAGGCACATGCCTTCTCCTTTCCCTTGACATAGGAAAGGGATGCAGGGTTCTCACCGACAAGGATCACCGCCAGGCACGGGGTTCTTTTTCCTGCCATGCGCAGTGCATCAATCCTGTCCTTCAGTCCCGCCTTCAGTTCCCTGGAAAGTTCATTTCCGTTGACGACCATTGCCATATTCAGAACATCTCCCTTGAATCAAGAAGGATTGTCACAGGCCCGTCATTGAGAAGACGCACCTTCATGTCCGCACCGAAGATGCCCTCTTCCACCTGTACACCCTGATCTCTCATATATGCATTGAAATACAGATACAGCGGCTTTGCATGGTCCGGCTTCCCCGCATTGCTGAAGCTCGGCCGGTTGCCCTTCTTCGCATCCGCAAACAACGTGAACTGGGAAATGGAAAGCACAGCACCTTCCACCTGTCCAAGCGACAGATTCATCTTGCCGTTTTCATCCTCAAAGATCCTGAGATGAATGATCTTGTCTGCCATTTTCCGGACAACAGCCTCATCATCTTCATCCGATATTCCGACCAGCAGAAGATATCCCCTGCCGATCTTTCCATGCACATCTCCGTCAATCGTGACAGATGCTTCGCTGACTCTCTGAACAACCACTTTCATATCTCAGTAAGTATAACCAAGAAAAGCAGGAGTCAGAGCTCAAAGCTGTCTTCCTGCTGTCCTGATGATGCCTTGATGATTCTTGCCGTACATTCCCGGCTGCCTGCCTCTTCACAGATCCTGAGACACGCATCAATAGCTTCTGTCTGTATGATGTCAAGATCCAGCATACCCTGCACACTGTCCGCATCATCCAGCGCCGCGCTTTCCTTCACGCACTCTTCCAGATGTTCCTTCAGGATCGCACGGAATGCCTCTGCATGTTCTTCCTTCAGATCCTTCGGTTCCAGAAGCCTGTGCACCATCATCCGCACACGGTCTGCTGTAATCAGTCCCACGGACAGCTTCCGGTCATATTCCTCAATGTCATACCGCTTCCCGTTCCTGCCAAAGCCGCTGACAAGATCCGGTCCCAGAACCGTGCCGCTTCTTGGAAACAGAAGATGGTATCCGTCAATCCACGCTTCCTTCATGGGGTTTCCATAGAAGGCATCCGGATGAATCCGCTTCACGGTTTCATTTATCACAAGACTTTCAATGCCACAGCAGCGGCAGGCACCTGTTCCGATTTCAGTGATGTCTGAGGGAACACTCAGATGAACATCATGTCCGCCATAAAGGACCAGCTCCAGACCGTCCTCCTTCTTCTGCAGAAGACTGCCATCCACAAGGAAGACATGATCATTGTCATGTGCCTCAAAGACCATGGCGTTTCTTCTTGCCATCATGCCAAGACCGGATGCCTGCAGGGCATTCTCTTCAATCTCCTTCAAGGAAGCCGGAAGGATGACATGCTTCAGAGAAGAGGCGTTATGAAATGCCTCTGTCCTGATAGTCACGGTTCCTTCCTTGACTGCATAGCGTTCTTCTTGATGATGTCCGCATACACCGCAGAGTTCATATCCATCCTCTGCCTTATGGTAAATACCGTATCCATCGCTGAAATAGTACGGATTGGCTTCATCAATATCCAGATCCGGCTCCATCACACCGATGCCTTCCATCTGTCTGACACCGGCAGGAACATGCACGGTTTCAAGATCTGTCATAGCCGCAAATTCACGTCCAAGGAATTCCAGGGACTCTGAAAGCACAAGTTCATGCAAGGCAAAGCAGCCTTCAAAGCATGCCTCTTCAATGACCTTCACACCTTCCGGAACAACAACCCGCTCCAGTGCCATGCCATGATCAAAGAACATACGCTTTCCTAGACAGCGTACCTTCTTCCCTTCCATGGCTTCCGGAATCAGAAGGTCTGTCTCTTCTCCCTCATAGCCTGTAAGACGGATCCCGTCTTCATACGGTTCAAAGGAGAACATCAGATCTCCATGGATCCCTGGTTCAGGGCATTGAGTTCCTGCACACGCTGGGTCAGTGTTTCAGAACGTCTGGAAAGCATCAGGGATTCACTGTACTTCTCATAAGCTTCGTTCGGATGCAGGGCAAGGAACCTTGCGGAGGAAAGGCTTGCCGTTAACTGTGTCACAGCCACAAGCATCTCCTGGTCCCCATAGTATGCACTGATATAGTCAAACATCGCATCCAGTTCATCACTGATGTGCTTCACTTCAGACTTCATGGCAAGAACACTGCCGTCAAAGGACTTCTTCAGCACCGCAAACTGTTTCTTTCCGCTTCTTGCATTCTCTGCCTTGAAGCCATGCAGGTTCTGATGAATGAATGACTGCTGCAGCTGGATGATGCGCTTCGACTCTGTGGAAAGACCTCTGCTGCTTTCCCGCTTTGCCATCTCATTCTTCATCCAGTCACTGTATTCCTGCAGTCTTCCTTCCACATCACAGTCAGGATTGCCCTGTACCTCTGCCTTGATCTTCCTGAGCTGCTTCAATAACAGAGACAGTCCGTCATTCCATGTCATGACATCACTGATCTCCGGCATGACGGAGGAAAGCATCAGGGATACAACACTGACCTTTTCATCAAAGGCAGCCTTTGTGCTTCTCTCCTTGATCTCCTGTGACACATTGCCCTTGAGAATCTCCGGAATCTGATAGTCGCTCCGGTACTTCACAAACAGGTCATAGTAGGCAGAGAAATCCGCCGCAATCTCTTCATCAGCGATATATTCACCGATCAATGTTTCTGTCACCGGATAGTCCTTTTCCTCATACAGATACAGGGTTTCGGAAAGATCCTCCCAGCCTCTGGCCGTGACATAGCTTCTTCCTTCCAGTGTTGTCTGAATGACATAGAAGTCCTCTTCATGCAGATCAAGGAATGTCTGGATGGAAGGATGGAGATGATTGCTCTCTGCATATGTCTTCCATACCTTGTAGTCCGGCTTGACGTTCAGTACCTTGAGACGGTCCAGGGTTGCCACATCAAACTCATGCACGGAACGGTTGAACTCCGGCGGGTTTCCTGCTGTTACCACAACCCACCCGTCCGGCAGCCTGTGGTTGCCGAAGGTCTTGTACTGCAAAAACTGCAGCATGCTTGGTCCTAATGTTTCAGAGACACAGTTGATCTCGTCCAGGAACAGGATGCCTTCCTTATTGCCGCTTTTTTCCATGTTTTCATACACGGAAGCCAGGATCTCGGACAGTGTGTACATACTGACATCAAAGCTCTGTCCCTGATATTCCTTGTGCACGATATAAGGAAGACCAAGGGCTGACTGTCTTGTATGGTGCGTCATGGAATAGGATACCAGCGACAGGTTCAGTTCCTCGGCAATCTGCTTCATGATTGCGGTCTTGCCGATGCCCGGAGCACCGACCATGAACAAAGGTCTCTGCTTCTCCAGCGGAATCCTGTAGTTCCCGTATTCATCCTTCATCAGATATACGCTGACAGAACGCTTGATCTCTTCCTTCGCTTCCTGAATATTCATGCCTGTTCCTCCATCTCATCGCTGTCCAGCATCAGCCGGATTGCCCATGGCGGCACCGGCATCGGTGCCTGCCCGTTGTCCATCATGATAAATGCTGTTTTATATGCCGGCATCTTCGCAGGATAGATGCCTTTTCCATCCGTAAAGTAAATCAATCCCCGCAGACGATGGATCTTCTTCCTTGCAATCTCATCATCCACCCTGGCAAACACCGGACGGAAATCCGTCCCGCCGAACCCCTTCAGCTCCAGGTCCTGCATATAGACATCAAACTCCTGTCTGCTGTGAATCACATCTTCCTTCTGGATCTTCGCATCACACTGAATGATATGAAGATTCATCCGGTCCGCAAAGGCATGTTCCGTATGCAGGATCTCCCATGTCTTCCTCAGGAAGTTCCTGACCAGTCTTCCCTGTACGGAACCGCTGGTGTCAATCGCCACCACAAAGTCAGAAATCAATGTATCATCACGGTATTCCAGAGGTTCAATCAACGGCATGTTTCCATAGAGTTCCATGCCATAGGTATAGTACACAAGATCAAACTCATCCGGCGAGATCCGCATCACCTCATGCGGTGCGGCAAACTTCCGCAGGAATTCACTGTAATCCACACGCTTGTGTCTTCCAAGATGAAACTTCTCCGTGATTTCACCCGGCTGATATCCCTGTGTCTTCTCATAGGAACGGATCTCGTTCTTCACGGAGTTCTCCATTCCTTCCCATTTGTGCTTGTATTTGGTATGTGCTTCGCTTCTGGCAGACTGATCCTTGCGGTGCGTGAGCTTTCCTTCCGGATCATTGCCGAACCAGAAGTAATGCAGATCCTGATGGAACAGATCCGCCTGTTCCATGATGCCTTGTTTTTCATCCGGATGTGCCATCATCCACTGGTAGATATGATCCGCTCTTAAATCCTTCACCTTGTCCTGGATCCTGGATACAGCATTCCGGATATTCTCTTCTTCCTTTGTCTCGCAGCACTTCAGCTTCAATGAGGCAATCACAGACTCCACGGCAATATCACAGGCGCAGTTCCATTCATCCGGCTTCATGGCTGTATAGGAAAACATATGCATGTACAGACAGTGCAGGATGGCATGCAGATGCAGATGAACCAGTGCTGCAGGATCCTTCTGCCAGGTGTCCAGAACAATCTGCGGCATGGCATGGATATACTGCCCGTCCGTACCAAAGCCTACGGTCTCTTCACTCTTTCCGTTTTCCTCTCCATACCAGCGCACCGGCATCTCCACCAGCGCACGCGTAAGAAAAGGAAGCTCCGCAATCAGGGCAGACTGAGACCACTGCATCAGTTCCCCTGCCAGCTTCGCTTTCTGTTCCTTCAGATCATCCATGGCACAATTATATCCGTACTCATGAATTCCATGTTCTGTGATGATCAAGACAATTTCCCTGTACCGTCAATTCCTGGCAAACAAGGATCCAAGAGCACTGTTCAGCAGCGCAAGAATCAATGAAGCAATCAAAGCTGTTCCAAAACTGCTGAGATAGGAACCGGAAGACATATGAAAGGCAATGGAGAGTACCGCACCGTTAATGATCCAGGAGAAAAGACCAAACGAAAGAATTGTGATCGGCAATGACAATACCTTCAGTATCGGCTTGATCGTCATATTCAGTACGGTCAGAGCCAGTGCAGTTGCAATCAAGGAACCGGAATCCGAAAAGCCAATGCCGGACATCAGGGCATCCACAACCCACAGAGAGATGCCGTTGACAAGCCACAGTCTCAGGAAATTCTTCATAAATTCACTCCTTTGGCGGACGCATGCCGCTCATGATCTTCATCACAGGTCTTGTCAAAAGGAACAAAGCCAGTACGATCAGGCAGAACAGATCAAACCGTTCTCTTCCCGTATTGAACTGCGGCACCTTGCTTTCAATCACTTCCACACTCTTCACCGCTTCCGAGGAACCGATCTGTTCATCATTCAGCGTAAAGATCACCTGTGCCTTTGCCTCTTCCACAGAGGAAGGCTTTTCATTCTCCACCACAATCTCAGCCTTGAGGCTGGAGGCATCCATGGATGACGGCAGCATCACCGAGAAATCACTGTCGCTGCTGAATGTGACATCAGCAGTATGTTTCCTGCCTTCATAAACCTCTACGGTCTTCGTGCCGATCTGACTCTGGGTGATCGTCACCGTCTGGAAGTGATCAAACGTCCAGTTCATGACCGTCTGCAGATCATTGTTGATGGTATCTTCGCTCTCACCGCCAAGCACCACAGCATACACACTGGTGCCATCGGAAATCCCCGAAGCTGCTGCACTGTATCCGCCCTCTGCAGTACTGCCGATCTTGATACCGTTCAAAGGCGCGTAGCTTTCCTCCTTGAACATCGTGCTGTCCGTAGTAATGACACGTTCCTGTGCCTGCATGTTGGTTGCTGGCAGCGTATACCGCTTTGCCGTGAATACCTTGGCAAACTCTTCATTGCCCATCGCCTTCTGCAGCAACAGACAGAGATCATGCGCACTGGAATAGTTCTCTTCAGAGTGCGTTCCGAAAGGATTGTCAAAATGCGTATTGGCCATGCCAAGCTCTGATGCCGTTTCATTCATCAGGGCAACGAAGGAATCAACATCATTGCTTACAGCCTCCACAAGCATGGCTGTCGTGTCATTGGCACTTGCCAGCATGCTGGCATTGACACAGTCCTGCACCGTGAGTGTTTCACCATTCTGAATCCACATGACACCGGATTCATGGTCATACCAGTTGAAGGCTGTATCCGACATGGTCAGCTGCTGGTCCATGGTGAGATTCTCACAGGCAAGATAAATGGTCATCAGCTTCGTCAGAGAAGCCGGATCCATCTTGTTGTCCGCATCCTTCTGAAACAGCAGGCTGCCGCTGTTCTTGTCCATGACAGCACCGGTTCCTGCATTCAGCACAACCTCTGCCGCCTCCTCCGCAGGAGCAGTCGGAACAGGCGTAGGCTCGCCCTCCTCAGCAGACACAAAAACCATATTGATATTTATGAACACTGTGAGCACCGCACACAGAATCTGAAGAATCTTCCTCATGTTTTAGATTATACAACAAAGGAAGAGGCCTTTTGAGCCCCTTCCTGCATACTGGTCAGTCCAGATTCCTGAGTGCCTGTTCCACCAGATTCCAGAAGCCTTCCAGATCCGTATCCATGCCGACATTCACATTCTTCGGCAGGTGGAATCTGTCATAGATGTCGCATACCGTCCTTCCATAGCAAGGACCATGGCTGATGTCGATCTCCACATGCATCTGCTGCATCCTGAACAGCTGCGGTGCCACAAGGTATGCCACTGCCGTCACATCATGCACCGGGCCTGCAGACAGACCGTTGACTGCCTGGGAGTGCAATGTGAAGCTCATGATATCCGCAAACAGGTTTCCTGCCTTGTTGCCGATGTTCCGCATCCTTGCAATGATCTGTGGTGTTGCAAGCACCCGGTTTGTCAGGTTCAGACCCATCATGTTCATCTCAACGCCCGAACGGAACACGATGTCTGCTGCTTCCGGATCCACATAGATGTTGAATTCCGCTGCCGGTGTCGTATTGCCAAGATCCAGGCTTCCGCCCATCAGGGAGATATGTCTGATCTTCTTCACGATCCTTGGTTCCATGCGCATGGCCATGGCAATGTTTGTCAGCGGACCTGTCGGTACCAGCACGACATCACCATCGCTTTCCATGATCGTGCGGACGATGAAGTTCACGGCATGTTCCTGTTCTGCAGAGATGGTCAGCGGTTCAAACACAGGGCCGTCCAGACCGCTCTTTCCATGCACGTCATCTGCCACGACCTGTTCCTTCACAATCGGCCTGTCGCATCCGGCATATACCTTCACCGGAAGATTGAGATGCTGAACGACATGCAGGGTATTCGGCACGGTATGCTGCAAACCTGCATTGCCCGCCACACACGTCACACCCAGAAGTTCAATGTCCAGATTTCCGCACGCAAGCATCAGTGCAATCGCATCATCATGTCCGGTATCACAGTCCAGAATCATCTTCACTTTGTTCATATTGTCTTCTCCTTGTTTCCTACACGCTCAGTATAGGCAATGTGCTATGATGCCAATAGGAAATATTTCCTGTATGAAAAAAATCGAAAACAAAAAGATCATCGCTGCTGATCAGAAGAAGATCACATTGTTCCGTTGCTTCCCCAGAGAGCTTCTGGAACAGGGGCAGCTTCTGGAATATGAACCCGCTGAAGTGATCATTGCCCAGGGGCAGCCTGTACCGTATCTCTGTTTCCTGACAGAAGGCAGATGCCGCATCCAGGGAAACCTTGCCAACGGCAATGTCATCATCCTGGACACAAACAATGCCCCCTGCATTCTCGGAGAGATGGAATTCCTGGATGAACAGGACTCCGCCTTTGCCGTCATTGCAATCAATGAATGCCGGCTGTTTGCCTTTCCCATGGAACTGAGCAGAGCCATGCTCAATGACAATGCCGTATTCCTCCATGAACTATGCCTCACCATCCGCCGCAAGGAGAACAGCAAGGCAGTCAGGATTGTGGAAACCTATGGCTATACCTTTGAACACAGACTGGCATCTTTCCTGCTGGAAAACGCAAACGGCAATACCGTGCTGATTCCCAAGACCATCATTGCCCAGTCGCTCGGAATTTCCTACCGGCAGCTCAACAACGTGCTGAATGATCTGGAACAGAAAGGCTTAATCCAGAAGAAAAGACGCAGCATCATGATCACTGCGCCGGAACTGCTTCATAAACTGTCTGAAGGCTGATTCACTTCTGAAAGGAATATAAACCACACAAGCGGATTCCCGGATCTGAAGTTTATCCTTCGCAGAAGAAAAAACAGGCACAGTGCCTGTCATTTCTGTATTGTTATGCCTGCTTGCGGAAAGAATCCGGATCTTCGCCCTGTGCTTTCAGGAAGGCTTCCAGCTGATGCTTCATCT
>OMUX01000240.1 GCA_900314345.1 uncultured Erysipelotrichaceae bacterium
GTGGTAGAGCAACTGACTTTTAATCAGTGGGTCGAGGGTTCGATTCCCTTCCGAGACACCTCTGATTGTATGCGAGTGTAGTTCAATGGTAGAACGGCAGCCTTCCAAGCTGCATACGTGAGTTCGATTCTCATCACTCGCTCCACTTGAAGCAATACCGCAGAAGATGCGGTTTTTTTGTGCTTCCGCCGTGCTTCAGACAGATATGGTAGTATAAGGAAAAAGGCGGTGATGAAGCATGCTTGAAGACTATCTCAAGGCGCAGAAGCTAGGTGAACGTGAATTCCGCAAGGCAAAGGCAGACGGCAGGAATCCTTATCCGGATGCCCTGGATGACCTTGTGGAGAATATTGATACATTGTCCACGGAATATGTGGGAATTGCCGAGATTCCGCTGAACATGATTGCCGGCACGAAAACATCCGCACGGCAGAATTCCTTTGCGGACAACTTCATGCCGATCATGGATGCGGATACGGAGTTTGCCGGCAAGTGGAGCCGTGTGTATGACTACCAGATGTCAGAAGGCATCACGGATCCGGTGGAAGTCTATGAATACATGCGGAAGTTCTATGTCAAGGAAGGAAACAAGCGTGTATCCGTCATGCGCTTCCTCAACATGGTCTCCATTCCGGCAGAGATCACCAGGATCCTTCCGGAGCGCACAGATGATCCGCAGGTGCAGCTGTACTATGAGTTCGTGAAGTTCTACCGTGTGGCACCGATCTATGAAATTGCCTTTTCCAGATCAGGAAGCTATGAAAAGCTGGCACAGATCGTCGGTCAGAATCTGACAGACAAATGGCCGGAGGAACTGGTCAGGAATGTGGAAGGCTCCTTCTTCCGCTTCCGTTCCGTCTACTTAGGCAAGGGCGGAGACCGTCTTTCCATTACCTCCGGGGATGCCTTCCTGAAATACCTTGATATCTATACGATGGATTCCCTGCTGGACAAGAGCAGATCCTTGCTTGAAACACGAGTCACAAGCATCTGGAATGAACTGCTGGTGGATGCCAATGTATCTGCCGCATCTTTGCAGGAAGCACCGGTGCAGGGCACAAAGCCGGGCATGTTTGCGTCCTTGTTCTCAAGAACACCGGCATTCAGTGAAGCTAAGCCGCTGCATTGTGCATTCATCCATGATTCCGATCCGGATCACAGTGCCTGGGTCAATGACAATGAGATCGGCAGGATCTATCTGAACCACAGCCTGGAAGGGCTGGTTGTATCAGAACCGTATTTCAACTGTGCAAAAGGAGACTCCTGCCGGAAGGCAATCGACGCTGCAGTGAAAAACGGAGCAGATGTCATATTCACAACTTCGCCTGTCTTCATGATGGATACACTCCGCGCCGCCCTGGATTATCCGAAGGTCCGCTTCATCAACGCCTCCTGCATGACGACAAGCAATGCGGTGCGTACCTACTTTGCAAGACTGTTTGAGGTGAAGTTCCTCTTAGGCATGACCGCTGCCATGCATTGTGACAACCACAGAATCGGCTATCTGGCTGATTTTCCTGTCTACGGAACTCCGACAACACTGAATGCCTTTGCGATCGGCGCTGCCATGATTGATCCGGCTGTGAAGATCTATCTCAAGTGGGACTGCGTGAAGGATGAAAGCTGGCAGGCATTCTGTCAGAAGAATGACATTCATGTCTTTTCCGGAGCAGATGAGCCGGAACCGATGAGAGACGATACTGCCTATGGTGTCTTTGCAATCAATGAAGACGGCACTGTATCCAATATTGCGGCGCCCAACTACAACTTCGGCCGCTTCTTTGAACTGATCGTCAAGCCGATTCTGGACGGCAGCTGGAATACCGCAAGTGCCGTGGCTTCCAACCAGTCCCTGAACTACTGGTGGGGCATGAGCAGCGGCGTTGTGGATATCAATATGAGCAGCTCTTCAGGCTCTTATTATGAAAGAAGGATGATTGATTTCTGGCGGGATGCCATCATGAAAGGAGAGTACTCTCCCTTTGAAGGAGAACTGCACAGCCAGAAGGGTGTGGTTCAGATGGCCGGCGCAGGCCGCATGGCTTCGGAGAAGATCATGAAGATGGACTGGCTCAATGATAATGTCATCGGCACCTGGCCGGAATATGAAACAATGAGCGAACATGGCCGTGAGATGTTTGATGTCTGCGGCATCAAGGAGAAGGCATGAAGATCCTGGCACTGGCAGATGAAGAAGAAAAGAGCCTGTATGATTACTGGACGCCGAAGAAGACGGAGGATGTGGATCTGATCGTTTCCTGCGGCGACCTGCATGCGGAGTATCTGGAGTTCCTGAACACCATCGGCAACAAGCCCCTGATTTACGTTCCCGGGAATCATGATGAAGGCTATGCAAGAAGGCCTCCGCTTGGCTGCGATGACATCGATGACACGATCTATGTGTACAAGGGAGTGCGCTTTCTTGGCCTTGGCGGTTCCATGAAGTACAAGAACAGTGATTTCATGTACACCGAAGAAGAGATGGAAAAACGCATTAAGAAGCTGAAGAAGACGCTGAAGCAGTACGGTGGCTTTGACGTGCTTGTCACCCATGCCCCCGCCAGGGGATATGGCGATCTGGAGGATCTTCCTCACAGGGGATTCGAGTGCTTTAATGCACTTCTTGAAGAGTATCATCCACAGTATCTTCTGCATGGACATGTGCATGCCGCATACTCTTCGGATTTCCACAGAGCCACCCTGCATCCAGGCGGCACCATGATTATCAACTGCTATGGCAGTGTGTATCTGGATGTCAAGCCTGACCCTTCCTTTGTCATGCCGGAGAAGAAACACGGATTCCTTTCCTTTTTGAAAAAAGGGCATTAAGCAAAGGTCTGCGGTATACTGTTGGGGTTGAGGTAAATATGTACAGAAGAACCTGGTGTGAAGTAAACCTGGATGAGATTGAGGAAAATGTCCGGAAGATCAAAGGAATCTGCGGCAAGAAGCTGATCGCCGTCCTGAAGGCGGATGCCTATGGCTGCGGTGATATCCAGACTGCACAGGCAGTGCTGGATGCCGGCGCAGATATGATTGCAGTATCCTCGCTGGATGAGGCGATGATGCTCAGGAATGAAGGCTGCGATGCAGAGATCCTGATCCTTGGGGCAACGGATCCGGATGACTGTGCCACGATGATTGAAAACAACATCACGGCAGCGGCATATTCCATGGACTGGATTGAAAAGGTCAGCCGGAATTTCTGCAGAGGACTGAAGGTACACCTGAAGGTTGACACCGGCATGAACCGGATCGGCTTCAAGGACAAGGATGAACTGAAGAAGGCACTGGAGGCATTGCTTAATGCCGAGTGCGATGTGGAGGGCATCTTCACGCACTTCTGCTGCACGGATACTGATCCTTCCATGACGGACCGTCAGTTTGCAAGATTCAAAGAAGCCGTGGAATATCTGAACTATCCGTTTGCCTGGATCCATTGCGACAACAGCGATGCCACGATCATGTTCAAGGATGATCTGAGCAATGCCTGCCGTCTTGGCGTCAGTATGTACGGTGTTTCTCCCTATGACAAAACACTTGCCCATCCGCTGTCCCTCTATACGGAAACGGCCATGGTCAAGCATGTACCGGCAGGAGAGACCATCGGCTATGGGGCAACCTATACGACAAAAGGTGATGAAATCATTGCCACAATCCCGATCGGCTATGCGGACGGCTTCATCCGGGCCAACCAGGGACGGAAGGTCTATGTGGACGGTGAACTGTGCGAGGTCGTCGGCAGAGTGTGCATGGACCAGACCATGATCCGTCTGGATCATGAGGTCCCTGTAGGTACAAAGGTGGAGATCTTCGGACAGCATATCTCCATCGAATCCATGGCGGAAGAACTGCACACGATACCCTATGAGATCATGTGCCTGATCTCCGGCAGGGTGACAAGGGTGTATGTACGAAACGGCGAACAGCAGAGCGAAATGAATGAACGTCTGCAGAAAAGCGAAAGCGAGTGAGGCTGTGTGATCTGCACAGCTTTTTCTCTGACATAAAATGTAAAAATTTACACGAATATGAAATTGGTAAACTGTTTTTCATTTCGGAGCGTGCATGATATCATGAAACAGAATGAGAAAGCTGTGAAGGAGAGTCTGGAACTATGAAGCGTACAGCATCAATCAGGCGGACAACCGCTGAAACGGATATTACCCTGAAGGTCAGTCTGGATGGAAAGGGAAGCGATTCGCACATTTCCACAGGCATTGGATTCCTGGACCATATGCTGGTCCTCTTCAGCATGCATTCCGGCTTTACGCTGGATCTGACATGCAAGGGAGATACCTGGGTGGATGACCATCACAGCACGGAGGATATCGGCATAGCCCTGGGTCTTGCCGTCAGGGAAGCACTTGGAGAACGCAGAGGCATCACAAGATATGCCAGCATTGCCCTGCCGATGGATGAGGCACTGATCCTGTGTGCCGTGGATATTTCCGGAAGAGGTGCCTTGTACTACAAGGCGGACTTTGAAACCGAGAAGATCGGTACATTTGATACCCAGCTGGTGGAGGAGTTCCTGCGGGCCTTTGCCGTGAATGCCGGCATTACCCTGCACGTGCAGGAGCTTGCCGGACACAACAGCCATCATGTGGCGGAAGGCATGTTCAAGGCTCTTGGCAGAACCATGCGCCAGGCAGTCTCCGTGGATGCACGCTTTGCAGATCAGGTGCCCAGCACCAAGGGAGTACTGTGATGTACCAGGATCAGCTGAATGCATTGTTTTCCTCCTACGGCTACAGGCGCTTCCGCATGAGCAAGTTCGAGGAATATGACCTCTATGCCCAGAACAAGGACTTCCTGAAAAGCCGCCAGCTCATTACCTTCAATGATCTGGACGGAAAGCTTCTGGCCCTGAAGCCGGATGTGACGATTTCCATCATCCGCAACAACAACGGGGAAAACGAGAAGGTCTACTATAACGAAATGGTCTACCGGCCAAGCAATCATCATTACCGTGAGATTCCCCAGACCGGCATTGAATGCATCGGAACGATCGATGCCCTGGAAGAGGCGGAGGTCATTGCCATTGCCGCAAAGGCTCTCGGCATCCTTTCCGGAAGATGGGTGCTGCGCATCTGTGATGCAGAGCTGCTCAGAGCTGTGCTGGAAGAACTGGATGTGGATGAAAACATCCAGGAAGCAGTGCTTTCCGCCATCAGCCGCAAAGCTTCAGATGAGATTACGAAGCTTGTTACGGATGGAAAACTGAAAAAGGAATCCGGCGATGTGCTTGTTTCCCTGATCGGCATCTATGCGCCGCTTGCCAAAGGCATTGAGGAAGCAGAGAAGCTTTTGAAGAGTGAGGAATGCCGCAGGATCCTTGCCCATCTCAACCGCCTTGCACAGATCCTTCCGCAGGACAGTGAGAACATCCGTCTGGATTTCTCTGTGGTATCCAATATGGATTATTACAACGGCGTGATCTTCCAGGGGGCAGTGGAGGATATTCCTTTTCCGCTGCTGTCCGGGGGAAGGTATGACCGTCTGCCGCAGAAGATGGGCAAGAAGGTATGTGCCATCGGCTTTGCGGTATACATGGACTATGTGCAGAACTACAGCCGCCATGAGCAGACGTATGATGCGGATCTTGTGGTGCGCTATGAAGAAGCGGATGACTATGCAGAGCTTGCAAGGGCTGCTGAAGTCCTGCGCAGCAGGGGACTGAATGTGCGCCTGATGCGCAGAGAAGATGCCTCAAGGATCCGCAGCCGCAGAACCATCAGCTTTCAGGAAGCTTGCGAGGAGGCAGGACTATGATCAGGATTGCGCTGCCCAAGGGAAGACTTGGCGACAAGGTATACGACATCCTGGAACAGGCAGGCTACAGCTGTCCGCAGATCAAGGATCCGGATACCAGGAAGCTTGTGTTTGAAAATCCCGCTGCCGGGGTCGCCTACTTCTGTGTGAAGCCGACGGATGTGCCGGTGTATGTGGAAAGAGGCGCTGCCGACCTTGGCATCGCCGGCAAGGATATCCTTCTGGAATATTCACCGGATGTATATGAACTGCTGGATCTTGGCATCGGGAAATGCCGCATGTGCATTGCCGGATACAAGGATTTCTATGATGACCGCAGCAGGGCTTTGCGTGTGGCAACGAAGTTTCCGCATATTGCCCGTTCTTATTATGAAGAAAAGGGCAGGGATATCGATATCATCAAGCTCCATGGTTCCATTGAACTGGCCCCGATCCTTTCTCTGAGCGATGTCATCTGCGATATCGTGGAAACCGGCACGACATTAAGGGAGAACAATCTCACCGTGCTGGCGGAAGTGGTTCCCATCAGTGCAAGGCTTGTATGCAACAAGGTAAGCTGGCAGTTCCACCAGGATGAGATCAGCAAGATGATGGCGGCACTGTCAAAGCGGGAGGCTATGAAGAAATGATGCGTATCTATGAAATGGGAAAGATCAAGGATGAAGAGATCTTCGCCCGCAGTGAAGACACACGCAGTGTCACAGAAACGGTTGCGTCCATCCTGAAGGATGTGAAGGAAAACGGCGATGCGGCACTCAGAAAGTATGCCCTGCAGTTTGACAATGCCGTGATCCATGACTTCCGGGTTTCCGAAGAGGAAATCAATGAAGCCCTTGCAAAGGTGGAGCCTTCCTTCCTGAAGATCCTGGAAGAGGCAGCGGACAACATCCGCCGCTATCATGAACACCAGAAGCGCAGCGATTTCGTTGTCACGGACAGGGACGGACAGATGCTTGGCCAGAGGGTCATTCCTCTGGAGAAGGTCGGCATCTATGTCCCGGGCGGCACGGCTGCCTATCCTTCCACGGTGCTCATGGATTCCATTCCGGCAAAGGTGGCCGGCGTAAGGCGCATCGTCATGGTCACCCCGTGCAAGGAAGAGGGAATTTCCCCCTACATCCTGGCCGCCGCAAAGACGGCCGGCATCGATGAAATCTACAAGACCGGCGGTGCCCAGGCCATCGCTGCCCTTGCCTATGGAACGGAAAGCATTCCGGCTGTGGACAAGATCGTCGGACCGGGCAATGCCTTTGTGGCAGAAGCCAAGAAGCAGGTATTCGGCAAGGTCGGCATCGACATGGTTGCCGGACCTTCCGAAGTACTGGTGCTGGCAGATGAAAGCGCAGATCCCTCCTGGGTTGCGGCAGATCTTCTTTCCCAGGCAGAGCATGACAGGATGGCAAGCGCAGTGCTTGTCACAGACAGCCTGCAGCTGGCCGAAGCTGTGCAGACAGAGATTGAAGTGCAGCTGAAGAAGCTTGTACGGGAAGACATTGCAAGGACTTCCATTGAAAACAACGGGAAGATCATTGTCGCAAGGAATCTCATGGAAGGAGTGGAGGCGGCCAACCGCATCGCGCCGGAACACCTGGAGATCTGTACGGAACATCCGTTTGATCTTCTGCCTTCCATCCGCAATGCAGGTTCCGTATTCCTTGGCAAATACGATCCCGAGCCGGTCGGAGATTACTTTGCCGGCATGAACCATACCCTGCCCACAAGCGGCACGGCAAGATTCGCTTCGCCATTGTCCGTGGATGACTTCGTCAAGAAGATGCAGTTCAGCTACTACACCGAGGATGCCTTGAAGAGAGACTATCAGAAGGTAGCGGAATTTGCGGACAATGAAGGACTGACAGCACATGAAAGAGCGGTAAGGATCCGCTTTGAGAAGATATGATAGCGGTAATTGACTATGGGGCAGGGAACCTGTTCTCCCTTTCCGGTTCCCTGAAGAAGATCGGGGAGGAAGCAGTCATCACAAACGACCCTGCTGTCCTTGACAAAGCAGATCATCTGATCCTGCCGGGGGTAGGTGCTTTTGAAGATGCCATGATCAAGCTTGGATCCACAGGACTCATTGATCCGCTCAAGGAGGAAGTGAACCAGGGAAAGCCGCTGCTGGGAATCTGTCTGGGCATGCAGATGCTGTTTGAGGCAAGCGAAGAGTTCGGCATGCACCAAGGACTCGGGCTGATTCATGGCACGGTGAAGGACATCCGTCCGTATCTCACAGAGAAGCTGGATATTCCCCATATGGGATGGAACAGACTGCAATTCCAGAAGCCTTCTGAAATCTACAAAGGAATTCCGGAAGGAACGTATGTCTACTTCGTGCATTCCTTTGCGGCATTTGACTGTGAAGAAAACCTCACGGCCACGGCAGACTACAGCATTCCTCTGACGGCCAGCGTGCAGAAGGACAATATCTACGGCACGCAGTTCCATCCGGAGAAAAGCGGTCCCGTCGGTCTTGCGATCCTGAAGAACTTCTGTCATACGAAAGGAAGGAATGTATGATCCTGCTGCCGGCCATTGATCTTTATGAAGGAAAGGCAGTCCGCCTGTATCAGGGTGATTATCGGAAGATGACGGTCTACAGCGAGCATCCCGTGGAACTTGCAAGGAAGATCGAAGCAGCAGGGGCATCTGCTCTTCATGTTGTGGATCTGGAAGGCGCAAAGTCCGGGACGACGCCGAATCTTTCCGTCATTGAGGAAATTGCAGAAGAGACGAACCTCAGGGTGGAATGCGGCGGCGGCATCCGGTCCATGGAAACCATTACGGACTATATCAATGCCGGAGTGAGCCGGGTGATCCTTGGCTCAAGAGCCATTGAGGATGAAGACTTCCTGAAGGAAGCCTTTGCACAATACGGGGAACGGATTGCCGTCGGTGTGGACGCAAAGGATGAAAAGATTGCCGTGCATGGCTGGACGAAGATCCTGGATCTGAACGTGTTTGACTATCTCGAACATGCTGCAGCACTTGGCATTCAGAATGTCATCTGCACGGATATTGCAAGGGACGGTGCCATGCAGGGCACCAATGTCCCGTTCTATCAGAACATCATCGCCAGGATTCCTGCACTGCATGTGATTGCAAGCGGCGGGGTCAGTTCCCTCAATGATCTGCGGGCACTGAAGGAAGCAGGCTGCCATGGAGCGATCCTTGGCAAGGCCATGTATACCGGTGCTGTGGACCTGAAGGCGGCACTCAAGGAGGTACAGTCATGATCACCAAGAGAATCATTCCCTGCCTGGATGTCAAGGACGGCAGGGTGGTCAAGGGAAAGAACTTTGAAGGACTGAAGGATGTCAATGATCCGGTGACTCTGGCAGACTACTACAGCAAAGCCGGTGCAGACGAGCTTGTCTTCTATGACATCACTGCTTCCGCGGAAGGAAGGAAGCTGTTCACGGACATCCTGCAGAAGACAGCCAGCCATGTGTTCATTCCGCTGACCGTCGGCGGGGGCATCAGCACGGTGGATGACTTTGACCGGGTGCTGCACTGCGGTGCAGACAAGGTCAGCGTCAACAGCGGTGCCATCAAACACCCTGAGATCATTCCCGAAGCAGCACGGAAGTATGGCAGCCAGTGTGTCGTGCTTTCCGTTGATGCAAAGCGTGTGGACGGGAAATTCCATGTCTTCCTCAACGGCGGAAGGATTGATACCGGCATGGATGCCCTGGAATGGATCAAGGACGGGGTGGAACACGGAGCCGGGGAAGTCGTGCTGAACTCCATTGATACCGACGGTGTCAGAGAAGGCTTTGACATTGAGATGCTCAAGGCGGTCAACAGCCTGGTATCCGTTCCGGTTATTGCAAGCGGCGGTGCCGGTTCCATTCAGGACTTCATTGACCTGTTTCATGAAATCTCGGATCTTTCCGCAGGACTTGCAGCAAGCATCTTCCACTATGGTGATGTGAAGATCGAGGATCTGAAGGAAGCATTACGAAAGGAAGGCATAGCGGTCAGAATATGATTACAGCAGATGACATCCATTGGGATGACAGGGGCTTGTGTCCCTGCATTGTCCAGGACTATTACACGAAGCGTGTGCTGACGCTTGCCTACATGAACAGGGAAAGCTTCAATATCACCCTGGAGAAAGGACTGACCTGTTTCTGGAGCAGAAGCAGGAAGGAACTGTGGCTGAAAGGTGCAACATCAGGCAACTACCAGCATGTGGTGCGCATGGAGGCGGATTGTGATGCGGATGCGATTCTGGTGCAGGTCATCAAGGACGGACCGGCATGCCATCTGGGGCATGATTCATGCTTTGATACGGAGCTGAACATGGATTTCAGCAAGGAGAACAAACATGAGTGAAGAGAAGTTTACACTGAATACACTGTATGAACTGCTGGAAGGAAGGAAGAAGGATCTCCCCGAAGGCTCCTATACGACATATCTGTTCCAGAAGGGACTCGACAAGATCCTTAAGAAGGTGGGTGAGGAATCCACAGAGGTCATTATTGCCGGCAAGGACAGAGATCATAAGGAAACCGTCTAT
>OMUX01000018.1 GCA_900314345.1 uncultured Erysipelotrichaceae bacterium
TATCTATGTCATGCTGAAGAACTTCAAATACACCTTTGACAAAACAGCCGGCGCAATGAGATTTGATACGTTCTACTACATGCTGACATATACCATCATGGTTTCATCTCTGACAATTTCGGATATGATTTTCCTGGGCGGAGTACTGGGAATGATTCATGTAAAACTGGCAGGTTTTTCACCGCTGCTATGGTTTATGGCGATTGTAGTATTTGTTGCCAATGTCATGCTGACACTGTCCTTGGAAAAAAAATGAATTTACGTTGGAATCTTTGATCCTTGTGATTGTCATGCTTTTTACCTATGCCAAGATGTGGGTGATTGTCGCGTTGAAGGCAGCGTGGGATACTATTCTGGACCATGTACTGCACCGAAAGGTGACATGGGATAAAACAGTCCGTTATGCAGAAACAGCCGGCGCTGAAAGTCCGGTGATGAAGGGGTAGTTATGATGAAGAAAAAGATTAAATCAATGATCGTCAGCTTCCTGGTTGCATTTGGCATGGAGATGGTTCCTGCCGCGGCATTGACGAATACAGGTGCTTATCTGGAGCCGGATCCGGAAAACGGAGAAGAGACAGAGGAACCACAGGAAACAGGGCAGAATGATGAATTAACGGAAAATACTGAAGAATACACAGATGAGGAACAGTCAGGTGATACAGGAGATCTGTCAATGGCAAACGCTGTGGATCTTCTGAATACCGACCCATCAACCGCATCTGATCCCGTAACGGAAGTGCCCGATTTTCCTGATGCAGATTACCGGAAGATCTATGAGTATAATTCTAATGTACTGTTTTCAGGAATCTTCAAGAAGAACACCTATTCTTTCAGAATTGAGAACTACTGGGATACGGTTTATGCATATGCTCAGATTCAATATACGATTTCACCGTTGATTGAGGATGTACCCGCTTCACTTACCTTCTATGTGAATGATGAACCGGTTGATTCCTTCAGACTGGAATATACTGACGGCGGTACAAAAACAGCCTATGTCAGGATTCCCGTTGAAAAGCTGAAGGAAGGATTCAATAATTTTTCCATCAGCGGTTATGTACGTCTTTATGATGATGATGGATTCCTGGATGATTTCTCAGGTGCAAACTGGGTGTCTGTCTCACAGGATTCACTGATCATCGTAGGCTACAATGTGACAGATACAGCAAACCTGCTGCAGTACTATCCTTTCCCGTTTGTTTCCTCTATCGATGAACAAGGGGATAACTGCGGGATTTATGTACCTGAAGATGCAGATGATGCTGAGATGAAGGCAGCTCTTCTGATCAGAGCTGATCTTGGGGATGAAACATCCGGAAGCGATGATGTGAAATTCGGGTCGCTGAAAGAAATGAGCACAGATCATCGTGCCAACAATGTGATCATTGCTTCAAAGACCAGACTGCCGGAAAACATCAGAAATTCATTGCCTTCTGATGCGAAAACAAATGCCGGCGCATATGTATTTGAATACTCCGGAAACGGCGGAACAACACTGGTAATCACCGCGGACAACAGTGATGATCTGTATGAAGGCGCAGCCATGCTGATGGATGACTCAAGGCTGGTGCAGGAAAAAGGTCTTTCGGCGTTTGTTGCTTCCGGTGCGGCAGATACGGCGATTGAGAGTTCTGCATTATCCGACCTGACGGTCAAGGAAACTTCAATCAAGGATATTACCAGCCAGAACGGTCTGGAATTCATCGGTCCTTTCCGTCAGGAACAGGAAATTTAACTTAAAAGCAGCAATGGTTTCATCCTTGGACAAGGCGGAAAGGTAACACTGAATTACCGTTATTCCGACAACCTGGATTTTGATCGCTCTCTTCTGACAGTGTACTGGGGATCTACACCGGTTGCCAGCAAGAAACTTACAAAAGAAGGTGCAGCAGGCGACTCTGTTTCATTCACCATGCCCGAAGATGTTGTTGGAACCAGCGCCACCAGTGTAAAGATTGCCTTCGATCTTGAAATCAAGGATCTATACTGCACAAAGAGAGAAGATCAGATGCCGTGGGCATATGTTTCCGGAAACTCGACACTGTTCCTGCCGGTGGGAAACGGTACAAACTATACTCTTGATCTCCGTCCTTATCCTCTTGAAAGAATGGGAATATATAATGCATTGACTGTTGTCGTGCCGGATGAAATGACGTCTGATGTATATGATCTGCTCGGCAGAAGCATTGCCTTGTATGGAAGCTCCATTGAACCCTACGGTGATCTGCGTGTTCTGCATGCTTTT
>OMUX01000242.1 GCA_900314345.1 uncultured Erysipelotrichaceae bacterium
AAACTTCTGCAGTTTGTTCAGCGAATAGATTGGTTGAAAGCCGTTGAACTCAAAAGCAGCAGCCATTGGCTGCTGTCATGAATCATTATTCCTGCGGAATATTGAACTGCTTCAGGAACTCCTGGATCTTCCCGCAGGCAAGCTTCAGTTCTTCCAGAGAGTATGCATAGGAGATTCTCACGAATCCCTCTCCGCTTGGTCCGAAGGCTGTGCCCGGAATCACGCATACCTTTGCCTCATTCAGAAGTCTCACGCAGAAGTCATAGCTGGAAAGACCTGTCGGTGTGATGTTGGCGAACACATAGAAGGCACCCTGCGGCATGACTGTGCGCAGTCCCATCCGGTTCAGCTGATTGACCAGATAGTTTCTTCTTCCCTTGAAGGAAAGACGGTGTTCCTCAATATCCTTGTCAGACTTCTCGGATACTGCCTCGATTGCTGCAAACTGTGCAGGTGTAGCAGGACCCATGGTCGTGAACTGGTGCATGTTGTTCATGGCTGTGATGATATCCGCATCCGCCATGACAAAGCCAAGACGCCAGCCGGTCATGGACCATGCCTTGGAGAAGCCGTTCAGAATCACCAGCTGATCCTTGATATCCGTGAGGCATCCGATGGAGCACTTGGGCTGATCATACGTCAGCTCCAGATAGATTTCATCTGCCACCGCAACAATATGATGCTTCTTCAGGATCGGCTCTATTGCCTCATAATCCTCCCTGAGCATGATGCCGCCGGTAGGGTTGGAAGGATAGTTGAGGATGATCATCTTCGTCTTATCCGTGATGACGGATTCCAGAACCTCCGGTGTTACCTTGAATCCCTTGCTTTCCTCCAGCTTCAGATACACAGGCTTGCCGCCCGCAAGCAGCACGGAAGGTTCATAGGCAATGTATCCAGGATCCAGGACAATGCACTCATCGCCTTCATTCAGAAGTGTACGGCATGCAAGATCAATACCCTCGGAAGCACCAACTGTCACAAGGACATTGTTCTCATCATAGCCGCCGATGCCGAATCTTCTCTTATAGTAGGAACAGATGCCCTTTCTGAGTTCCAGCTGGCCTCTTGTCGGAGAATAGTATGTCTTTCCCTTTTCAATGGCATACACACCTTCTTCGGAAATATGCCAGGGTGTCTTGAAATCCGGTTCACCTACGGAAAGGGAAATCACATTCGGTGTTGCCATGGCAAGACCAAAGAACTTCCATAAAAGGGAATCACCCACCAGGGAACATCTGTCGCTGAGATACTGTACGCCGCTCATGGCTCAACCAGCATCCTTTCATCCTTGACGTGTTCCTTCTCCATCATGGTTCCTTCTACCTTGTACTTCTTCAGCAGGAAACATGTAACCGTGGAAGTCACACCATCAATCGGTGCCAGCTTCTGTCCGACGAAGTCGGCAATCTCTCTCATGGAACGCCCGTTGATGAACACCATGAACTCCGAAGTACCGCTCATGAGATACAGAGAGGATACCTCATCAAAATGTCCGATCTTCTCAGCAATCTTGTCATAGCCGACATCTCTTTCCGGCTTGGCTGAAACTTCAATGATCGCACTGACCTGGTCAACACTAGTTTTGTCCCAGTTGATCACTGTATGGTAGCCGGCAATCACATGTTCCTTTTCAAGACGTGTTCTTTCGTCCACCACTTCCTGTTCCTTCACGTTCAGGATATCTGCCAGATCCGCCGTGGAAATACGCGGATCATTTTCCAGTACCTTGAGCAGCTGAATCTCATCCATAAATCAAAACCTCCGCTTTTCAGTATTCTACCATCTCAATACACACCTGCATGCATTATTTCAGATCACACCAGCCTGATCCACTGTACTGCCATGCGGGAATACAGAGTCCAGAAAAGCCAGACCTGTCTTTGTCTTATAGACATTCTTTCTGAAGTTATCAAAACCAGGAAGATACTTTTCTGGATTCTCTGAAGCATTCACAAGATAGTCTGCCTCCAATAGTATCTGCCAGTCCAGACCTTCCACACCGGTATACGTGTGATGATGGCACACAATGAAGATGATCCTT
The DNA here is from genome assembly GCA_900314345.1 of uncultured Erysipelotrichaceae bacterium. Classification (GTDB taxonomy): domain Bacteria; phylum Bacillota_I; class Bacilli_A; order Erysipelotrichales; family Erysipelotrichaceae; genus Bulleidia. The sequence continues at coordinate 2,045 of OMUX01000242.1, forward strand.
TCCTTCCTTGCCTCATCCAGATCACTGTCCGCAAGGAAATCCCTCAATAACGCTTCACTTTCCGCTTCCTGATGATTTCCTGCTGTATCACCGTATTTCCTTCTGCATGTCGGACAGGAAATATCATGCACCACAGCAGCCATCTCCAGTGTCAGCTGTGTATCGGAATCCAGATTCTCAAGCTGTCCGATCGTCCTTGCATAAGCCCATACCTTGAGGAAGTGCGCAATGTCCTCATGATTTCCTTCATAAAAATCAATCATCTTCTTCGTCAGTTCAGCAACCGTAACCATACCGATTCCTCCCGTATGGAACGATTATATTTCCTCTCGTCCCTTTTGGCACAGGAAAACCGGGTTTCCCCGGTTCTGTTCTCATTTCAGGTTCTGCACTTCATCCTTGAACTCTGCAACGCTGATGCCGGCTACCGAAGCAGCTTTTTCATAGCTGATCGTGCCATCGTCAACAAGACACTGCAGCGTTGAAATCGTCCCCTGTACTTTTCCTTCAGTAATTCCTTCTTCTCTGCCGACTTTGATCCCTTCATCGTACTGCTTGGTACCTGGTACATAGATTTCCTTGCCTCTCATGGTGTTCTGTACCTCCTTGCG
>OMUX01000243.1 GCA_900314345.1 uncultured Erysipelotrichaceae bacterium
GGAGCCTGACACGGCTCCCTTTTCCTTTTCTGTTCGTGTATGATGAACTTAGAAATCATAAGGAGAAACCATCATGAACAAACGGAAATGGATCATTGATACCGATACCGGAAGCGACGATGCCGTAGCGATCCTGCTGGCATTGCTGGAAGGTTCGGTGGATGTGCTTGCCCTGACATCCGTCAGCGGCAATGTGCCTATGGAACAAGCAGCACTGAACTGTCTTCAGACCATGGAGGTCACCGGCGTCATCACACCGGTGTACAAAGGCGCAGACAGACCATTGATGCGTAAGCCTGTGCATGCGCAGAATGTGCATGGCAATGACGGCATGGGAGACTGCGGTCTCATTCATCCATCACACACTGCTGTGCCTGGTGTGCAGGCATGTGATGCAATTATTGACCTTGTTAAAAAGTATCCGCATGAAGTGGAGATTGTGGCAATCGGCCCGGCAACCAATATCGCGCTTGCCATCATGAAGGACCCGGAAGCCATGAAGCTGACCAAAGCCATCTGGGTCATGGGTACCAACGGCTTTGGTCCAGGCAATACCACACCTGTCTCGGAATTCAACGTTTATTCTGATGCCGAAGCATACAAGGTAATGCTTTCCAGCGGTATTCCCGTCATCATCGGCGGCATGGATATCTGTGTTGTTGAGAATGCCCCCTGGAGCCAGGAAGACATGGATGAACTCATGGCTTCTGGAAAGCCTGTGGCAAAGTATGCCGTAGAATGCAATGCAAAACTCGCTGACTTCTTTGAGAAGATGAACGGTCATCGCTATGTCGGTCTGCCGGATGCTGTGGCAGTTGCCGGCGCCCTCTGGGGCGATGTCAGGAAACTTGTTCCATGCATGGCATATGTTTGTACATCTGAACCAGCCACATACGGTCAGGTCATCCTGTATGACGGAAGATATCTTGCTGATCTGCATGGGTTTGAAGATCATCCTTATGGCCTGAAGGAGCCAAACTGCATGGTCATGACAGACTTCAACGCACTGCTCTACAAGCAAAGACTCAAGGAAGTGCTCACAAAGTGAATTCCATGAGGCGGGAACTCCCGCCTTTTGCATTATCATTAATGCAAAGTGAAGGAGGATTGATACATATGTTCCTGACAGAGAAAGTCAAGGCTGATGAATTCGTACCACAGAGATTTGAATCTGATCATGACATTACGCTCCATGGTGAACAGATTCCCTACCATACCGTCTGTGAAGACAATGTCTTCTATGACAAGGATGGGAAACCGGAAGCTTCCATCTTCTCGTATTCCTATTTCCGTTCTGATGTGAAAGACACGGCATCCCGTCCGGTATTCTTTGCCTACAACGGCGGTCCCGGCAGTGCCTCCATGTTCGTGCATTCCGGCTTCCTTGGCACAAGAAGGGTTGTGTATGGAGAACCGGACAGGCCGACATCCTTCGGTCCTTATACTGTCATTGACAATCCGGACTGTCTGATTGACATCGCTGACTTTGTCATTGTGGATCCGGTGGGCACAGGCAACGGACTTCTGATCAATGAAGACAAAAAGAAGGACTACTGCGGCATCCAGCAGGATGCTGAGGCATTGCTTACTTTCATAGAAAGCTGGCTGCGCAGATACAACCGCAATCTTTCCCCGAAGTATCTGGTGGGTGAAAGCTATGGCTGTACCAGGAATGCCTTTGCGGCAGGCATGGCTGCCAGCGGCGGCAAAACCAGAAACTATGGTGTTGCCTTTGACGGTATCGTGAATATCGGCAATACCATCACTGTTGGCAAGTACTTTGGTGAAAACCTGCCGGTGGACAAGTGCATCCTGGGCTTCCCCACCTACGCAGCTGTGCACTGGTTCCATCACCATCCGACAGAGCAGACTGTAGAAGAATTCGTCAGGGAAGCCAAGGCATTTGCGGACAGGGAATACCTGCTTGGCCTCTACCGTGGTGAAAGCCTGAGTGATGAAGAAAAGGAAGATCTCATGACAAAGGTTTCATACTACACCGGTGTCAGCAGAGAATACCTGGTACGCCATGGTCTGAAGATCGATGATGATGACTACCGGCAGGAAGTACTGAAGAAGGAAGGCAAGGCTGTCTCAAGAATTGACGGCAGGATCACCAGACCTTTGCTGGAGCCGGAGAAAACGGAAGCGGAAAAGGCATTGTGGGATGATGCCGCAAGCGACCGCTATGATCCATACTTCTATGCCGCAGAGACAGGCGATCTGCTTCCCAGCATGAACGTGAAGCTCAGCAGAAGCTACATTGCTTCCCAGGACTTCTGGAAGAACTGGGACCATACTGAGGATCTTGGCACAACCGCAGAGATGCTGCGCAATGCCATGACAAGAAGACCAGGCACCCGTGTATTCTTTGCCAATGGCTGGTTTGATCTCTGCACAGAGACAGGCTATGTATGGCATACCCTGGATCATGCCGGTCTGCCGAAGGAAAGAGTGTATTTCAAAGGCTACAACAGCGGCCACATGATCTACATTGGTGAAGAGAATGTCCATGAACTGAGCAATGATGTCAGAAATTTCATCCTCGGCAAGGATCCGACAAAGGACTGAAGCATCATAGTATTGCCAGACTAAAACATCCGGAAGATTTCTGCATGCAGTGCAGATTCTTCCGTTTTTTCAGAAATTGCGGAGGATTTTGTCTTTTTCAGGCAATAAAGAATGTGCAGGTATAATCATATATTACCATTTATATTTATCATTACCATTTTAAATGGTAATATTTTA
>OMUX01000090.1 GCA_900314345.1 uncultured Erysipelotrichaceae bacterium
GCCCAGCGGGCAACCGTCCAGTGGACGGTTGAGGCTTGCCCTGGGGAGCTTCATTACGTATTTATTGAGGAAGACATTATGAACCATACAAGCCTGATCCTGATCCTGATTGTGATTGCCCTGTCCTTCATTCTGGGCATGGTGATGATGCACAGTCATGAGAACAAAAAGAAGAAGCGTGAAATCACCAGTGAGTTTCTGGAGTCCAAGCTGAATGACTGCAGTGATCTGACGACATGCACGCTGGAGTATGTGAACCTGGTGAAGTTCAAGGAAGGATCCGTTCCGTTGCTGACGAAGCGTTCCTTTTCCATGATCTATACGGCATCGATCCGTGCGGGCATTGATGTTTCAAAGGCTGTCATCAATGTGACTCCGGGCAAGGTGAGCGTGCATCTGCCTGCGGTGGAGGTGCAGTCCATTGATGTGGATACGGACAGCCTGCGCTTCTATGATGAGCACAATGCCTTGTTCAAGTGGAATGACAAGGACGATATCTCTGCGGCCATCAAGACGGCAAGAGAGGATGCTTCGGAGAATGAACAGATTGAGAAGCTGAAGGCAAGGGCTGCACAGCAGGCTGTGACGGTTGTGACAAAGCTGATTGAACCGCTCATTGAAAACCGTCAGCTGGAAGTGCTGGAAGGTTAAGGATGGAGAAGAAACATCAGTTTTCCAGAACAGCGGTGATTGTCGTCATTCTTCTGGCTGTGATTGCCGTGCTTGGCGTGCAGGCACACAATCGTCTGGCAATGCAGGCTTCCATGGGTGCGGCAATGGCAACGCCAACACCGAGTCCCACACCGGTGCCGACGCCGGAAGTGAAGAAGCTGACAACGGAAGCAGAGCTTTATGATGCACTGAATGTGCCGTCTGTGGAAGACGATATCACCTACAGCGGATACCTTCCCTCTCCTTCTGCCGTGGAACCGTTGAATGATGTGATTGCGGGTATTCATGCGGAAGGATATTCCTGCGGTTTTGTGGTCATGGATCTGACAACAGGAAGAACACTGATGTACAACGCAGACACGGAGTTCTATTCCGCATCCACGATCAAGGCATTCTATGTGGCAAGCCTTGCGGACGCGAGACCGGAGCTTCTGGAGGAAGAATGGCCGTACAAGATGATGGAAGCGGCTGTCATGGTGTCAGACAATGATGCCTATCAGGAGCTTGGACTGACATACGGCCAGGAATATCTGAAGGGCTGGATGATTCATGCCGGTGTGGATGAAAGCAAGGGAGACTGGTATCCGGACTACTGTGCCAGGGATATGGCAAGACTCTGGGTGGAGAACTACTGGTGGTTTGATCACAATGAGACAGGAAAGAAGGTATCCTCCTTCTATGAAAGTCCCAACATGTCGGCGATCCGTCCGCTTGCGGAGGAAGACATTCTGACAAGGACAAAGGCCGGGTGGATTGCGGACATTGAAGGTGACCATGATCTAAGGGCAGCCAATGAGGGCGGCATCATCTATGACGGAGAACATCCGTATCTCCTGTCTGTCATGACGGATGAACCGGCGGACTTCGAGGTTCTCGGGGAACTGATGCAGGCATTGATGGATGTCCATGCGGACATGGTGAAGGAAGAGGGATAAGGGCTTCGGGCATTATCACTGAAAAAACCATTCAGGCATGGCATAATGCCTGCATATGGACAACAAGGAATTCTGGAAGCGGCTGGAGAATCTGAGCCGCAGCGAGGATGCAGGAGAACAGCTGCTGGATCTCCTGGATCTTCTGAAAGAGGCATACAGCGAGAATCTGGATGTGATCTGCTTCTGTGTATTTGACAAGGATAATCCCTGCATGGCAAGGCAGGGATTCATAGACTGTGAAGAGGGAAGGCTTCTGATGTGCTATTCCTCTCCGGAACATGCAGGAAGAGAGCCAAGAGGTCCTGGCTGCTGTGATAACCTGCTGTGGGGAAGCGGGCAGATGCCGGTGCGTCATGTCATTGACAGTATGCTTGCAAAGCCTGCTGTCTCCGGTATTATCTTCAATTCGGATGATGTCTCTGAGACCATGATTGCCCCGAAGGCCATGATGGAATCATTGCTGGAGGAATGTGAAGGCAGTGCGTTTTCCTGCTGAGAACACATTCGTTGACGTTTGAAAAAAACGTGGTAGGGTAAATACTGTTCAAGGAAAAACAAGCATGAAGAAGTTTCTGATGAGCTGCTGCTGTGGATGTTGCTGTGAAATGTACGATGGTACATCTCTTTGCAGTGCTCTGATCCGCAGGAACTGATTCAGTGATAAAACAGGTCTTGTAACACGGGTGCTCGCAAAGGGCACCCGTTTTTATGAGAAAGGGAATTTGATGAACACAACGATACTTTCTGAATACTGGCCGTTGTTTGCAGGTGCTGCCGTGATGACGCTGAAGATTTCCTTCTGGGGAATCCTTGCATCAATGATCGTCGGCATCCTGTGTGCACTGGTGCGCTGGTTCAGGATTCCGGTGCTGAAAGAGATCACCGGTTTCTACATCGAGCTCAGCCGCAACACGCCATTGCTGGTGCAGCTGTTCTTCCTGTACTTCGGTCTTCCGAAGATGGGCATCCGTTTCAGCGGTGAGATGACGGCGATCATCGGCACAGCATTTCTTGGCGGCAGCTATATGGCAGAGGCGATCCGCTCGGGCCTTGAGGCTGTGCCTGAGATCCAGAGGGAGTCTGCAGAAAGCCTGGGCATGAGCGGTCTGCAGACCCTGCGGTATGTGATCCTGCCGGAAGCCTTCAGCATCTCTCTGCCGGCAATCACGGCCAATATCCTGTTTCTCATCAAGGAGACCTCCGTGGTATCAGGAATTGCGGTTCCGGATCTGATGTATACGGCAAAGGATCTGATCGGCAATGACTACAACACAACGGAAGCGCTGTTTGTGCTTGTGGTGTGGTATCTGATCATCCTGGTGCCGGTGGATCTTCTTGCAAGATATGCAGAAAAGAGGATGCGGTATGGACAGTAGCGGATTCTCCATCATGTTTCAGGGAGTCAGCTTCCTGCGTCTTCTCAAAGGACTATGGGTGACCATCCAGCTGGCATTGATCTCATCGGGTTTGTCCATTGTGCTTGGCACATTGCTTGGCTTCCTTCTGAAAAGCAGGCACAAGGCTGTGCGCATCATCTGCCTTGTCTATGTGGATATCATGCGTATCCTGCCGCAGCTGGTGCTGCTGTTTGCCGCATACTACGGCACGGCATCCTGGTTCGGTCTGAACCTGAGTGCCTGGAATGCAGCGGTGATCGTGTTCACCATGTGGGGAACGGCAGAGATGGGAGATCTTGTGCGCGGTGCTCTGGAATCCATTCCGAAGCATCAGTATGAAAGTGCAGGAGCACTTGGCATGACCTCTGCCCAGACATTCCGCTATGTCATCCTGCCGCAGACACTGCGCAGGCTTGCGGCACCGTCTGTGAACCTGGTAACCCGCATGATCAAGACAACGTCATTGGTTGAGATCATCGGCATGGTGGAAGTGCTCAAGACAGGACAGCAGATCATCGATGCAAACCGCATTGACTATCCTTCCGGAGCCTTCTGGGTGTACGGAATGGTGTTTCTGATGTACTTCCTGATCTGCTGGCCGATCAGTATCGCTGCCAAGCGCCTGGAAAGGAAATGGAGCTGAATTGATGGAAAACGAAGTCATCCTGCAGGTGCAGGATCTGAAGAAAAGCTATGACGGTGCAAATGAGGTTCTCAACGGAATCTCCTTCGATGTGCACAAAGGGGAGGTGATCGTGGTTCTGGGACCGTCAGGATGCGGCAAGTCAACCTTGTTACGATGTCTGAACGGACTGGAGGACTGTCAGGGGCATGTGAAGCTGGAAGGACAGGAAATCCACAAGGGTGCCTCCAATCTGGCACAGATGCGTCAGAAGATCGGCATGGTATTCCAGAGCTATGATCTTTTCCCGCATCTGACTGTACTGGACAACCTGACACTCGCACCGATGAAGGTGCAGAAGCGGACGAAGGCTGATGCTCAGGAG
>OMUX01000346.1 GCA_900314345.1 uncultured Erysipelotrichaceae bacterium
GGTATATGTGTTCGGACTGGTGCTGCTGTCATTCATTGACTGGCTGCTTGCAGAAAGGATGAAGCAGGGCAGGAAAGGACTCCTTGTATTTACGGTCATTCTGAACCTTGCCATTCTGTTTGTCTTCAAGTATCTCAATTTCATTACCGGAAACATTGCAGCACTGACAGGAAACGAAAGTATACAGACGCATATCTCCATGCCGCTGGGAATTTCCTTCATCATCTTCCAGCTGCTTTCCTATGTGTTTGATGTATACCGTGGAAGGATTGAACATGACCGGAACTTCTTCCATGTACTGCTCTATGTCACGCTGTTCCCGCAGCTGATCGAAGGACCGATCGTACGGTATGGAACCGTGCAGAAGGAACTGTATGACAGGCATGTGTCCATGCAGGCATTCAGTGCAGGCATGTGCCGGTTCATCCGGGGTCTTGCAAGGAAAGTACTTGTGGCAGATGTTGTGGGCATGCTTGCCGATACGGTGTATGGCTATGATGCCTCTTTATTAAGCACAGGCAGTGCCTGGCTTGGTTCCATTGCATACATGCTGCAGATCTACTTTGACTTTGCCGGCTATTCCGACATGGCTCTTGGTCTTTCTTCCATGTTCGGCTTCACACTGGAGGAAAACTTCATGTATCCCTACCAGTCTCATTCCGTGAGTGAGTTCTGGCGCAGATGGCATATCTCCATGGGCACATGGTTCCGTGACTATGTGTACTTTCCATTGGGCGGAAGCCGGGTGAAGAAGAACAGGATGCTGTTCAATCTGTTTGTGGTATGGGTATTGACCGGCATCTGGCATGGGGCAGACTGGACGTTCCTTCTCTGGGGACTGATGCATTTCTGTGTGCTTGCCGTTGAGAAACTGACAGGAATGGACAAGGGAAAAGGATTCCTCAATGTTGTATGGACACTGTTTTCCGTGAACCTTGGCTGGGTTTTCTTCCGGGCAGACAGCGTGAACAGTGCATTCACGTATCTGAAAGCCATGTTCTTCCGTGCCCAGGCAGGCATGATCACTGGAGGTACTGTGGATCTGTTTCATCAGTTCGGCTGGATCCTTTTCATCGGCATTGTTGTATGTGCAATGGAAGGAAGAGACTTCTGGAAGAAGGACACAAAGATGAACAATATCCTGTTTGTCGTTGTTCATCTTCTGCTTGCAGTACTGAGCATTGCGGCTGTTGTGAAGGGAGGCAATGATCCGTTCATCTATGCATCGTTCTGATCTTTCAAAGGAAAAACTCACGGCATGCATCTTCACGGCAGTCCTGCTGCTGTCTTTCATTGCACTTTATCCGGCCTATCGTTCCAACCGCAATGCCATGCAGGAGGAACATCCTTATACCGAAACAACCATTGACTGGGAAGCCTTGTATCCTTTTGCAAAAGAACCCTCTACCCCACAGACCGGTGCTGTATCTGATACAGAACCTGCAGGCGTTTCTTTATGGCAGAAGCTGGATGCTATTGGAACGGGATGGGCAGAGAAGGTACAGTCCATTGAACAAAGGTTCACGACATTGTCAGAGGAAGGCATGCCTTTCCGTTACAGACTGTCAGAACTTTTCTGCAGGTATGAGAACATCCTTGGCATACAGAGGGTGGACAGTTCCGACGGACCGGTATTGATCAAGGACGATGGCTGGATGGCATACCAGTATGCCTATGCCAATGATGAAAACAACGAAGTGATTGTACAGAAGCTCAAGGGATTCCAGGATCAGCTGTCAGAAAAGGACATTGACTATCTCTATGTGCTTGCCCCGTCAAAGAGTGCCGATGAGGATGAAGACGGCATGTCGTATGGGTATGAAGATCATACGATCACCAACATCTGGCAGCTGTCATACCTTCTGAATACCTATGGGGTGAACAATCTCAACCTGCAGGAATACTTCCAGGATCAGGATTTCTCCTATGATGAAAACTTCTTCAAGACAGATCACCACTGGACACCGGAAGCGGCTCTGAAGGGGGCAGAAAGAACCGCAGAGATGCTGAATGAATCATATGGCTTTGATATTGATCTTTCCCTGTATGACAGGGAGAAATACATCAGTACCGTATATCCTTCCTTCTTCCTTGGCTCCCAGGGCAAGAAGACAACCCTCGGATATGGTGCACCGGAAGACTTTGAACTGCTGATTCCTTCCTTTGATACAAGATTCCATGTATCCATTGCAAACCTGGTCATGGATCAGACAGGACCGTTTGATACTGCCCTGATTGATCAGAGCCAGCTGAAGGCATTGTCATATCCATGGTGTTATTACCAGGGAAATGCCTATGCGGCATACGGGTATTCCGACCGGCCGGAGATCTGCATTCACAATGAGAATGTGAAGGATGGAAAGAAGATCCTGATCCTCAAGGACAGCTTCGGGGATGCCATGGTTCCATATCTTTCATCAGGAGTCAGCGACATCCATGAACTGGACCTGCGTCTGTTTACGGGAAGTGTGCAGGCATACATTGATGAATACCAGCCGGATCTTGTGATGCATGTGATCTGCGGTGGTTCACAGAATCCTTACAGCAGCTATGAGGAACATAAGAATCTCATGGATGTACGCTGAATGTTGCAGGTATAATACCAACTATGGAACAGCTGAATTTCATCTTTGAATTAATCGGCACGGCAGCCTTTGCCATTTCCGGTGCGGTTGTCGGGCTGAAGGCAAGAACGGACCTGTTCGGTGTGATTGCTTTGGGGGCGATCACTGCCACAGGCGGAGGTGTCTTCCGTGATATCATCCTTGGCATCAATCCGCCGACTGCCTTTGTGAAGCC
>OMUX01000366.1 GCA_900314345.1 uncultured Erysipelotrichaceae bacterium
CATGGCGAAGGAGGAGGCAGGATATTTCGTTGTCAGGACATCCAGTACTTCTTCATAGCTTCCTTCCTGAACACCGGCAAGTCCCTTTCCTTCTGTCTCATTGACGATGAACAATGTCACAAGCTCGAGAGGACAGGCATATACCTTCTCATTCATTGGGGCGGTATTGAAGACAATCCGCATGCCCTTGGCATATGCCTGCTTCATGAGATACGGCATGTTGTTGATCTCATTCTGCAATAAGAGAACATCCCCTTCTTCAAAATGAGACAGTACTTCATCAATTTCCGCTTCCGTGATTGCCTGGTTTGCGCCGCCGTAGAGAATGATGCAGTTTTCGGCATGGGATACCTGGATGATGGCATGTCCGGTAGGAACGGCTTCATCCTTGATAAGACAGCTGGTATTGACATGGTATTCATTGAGGTAGTCAATGAACGGCTGGCCGTCAAAACCAACCTTTCCGGCATGATATACATCTGCACCGGCTTTTGCAAGAGCGATAGACTGGTTCAGTCCCTTGCCTCCAAATCCCCTGCTGCAGCTTTCCGAGGACTCTGTTTCCCCGGGCTGCACGAAGTGATCCATGCTGTAGACATTGTCGTAGTTGAGTGATCCGTAATTCAGAACCTTCATGATCTTTTTCTCCTGAAAACAAAGCCGCCAGCTGAGGCGGCTTCTGCAATGCTTATACGGTGAGGATTTCCTTGGACTTCTTGTCGGCGATGGTCTCGATCTTCTTGACCATGTCGTCCGTAAGCTTCTGGACCTCATCACTGGCATCTTTCTGCACATCCTCGTCCATGGTCTTGTCCTTCTTGACTGCCTGCATGGCATCACGGCGGACATTGCGGACCTGAACCTTAGCCTCTTCAGCCAGCTTGGAAACCTTCTTGGTCATTTCCTTTCTGGTTTCACCGGTGAGCTTCGGTACAGCAAGACGGATGACCTTGCCGTCATTCTGCGGGGCAATGCCAAGGTCTGCCTTGTTGATGGCCTTCTCAATATCCTTGAGAGAAGAAGGATCGTAAGGCTTGATGACCAGGGTTCTTCCTTCCTCAACCTTGATGCCGGCAATCTGGTTCAGCGGTGTCGGGGATCCATAGTAATCCACTTCGACGCCATTGAGCATGGCAGGGCTTGCGGCACCGGTGCGGACTGTGGTGAGTTCCTCTTCCAGATGCTCGATGGCCTTCTGCATCTTTTCCTTGGATGAATCGACGATCGGGTAAGACATATTGTTTTTTCCTCCGTTATTTATTTTCCATTATTGATCACGGTGCATACTGCCTCACCGCGTACTGCCTTGACGATGTTTCCCGGTTCATTCATGTTGAAGACCAGGAGTTCCATATGATTGTCCATGCACATGCTTGTGGCTGTGGAATCCATGACTGCCAGATCCTTGTTGAGAAGATCCTTGTATGTCATATGATCGTAGCGGACTGCATCGGGATTCTTTCTTGGATCAGAATCATAAACACCGTCCACGCCGTTCTTTGCCATCAGGATGACATCGGCCTTGATCTCATTGGCACGCAGCGCTGCGCAGGTGTCCGTGGAGAAGAACGGATTGCCGGTGCCGCCGCCGAAGATGATGACATATCCTTTCTCCAGATGGTGCACTGCCCTTCTCTGAATGTAAGGCTCGGCAACCCTCTGGATTTCAATGCTGGTCATGACCCTGGTATCCACACCTGCGGATTCCAGTGCCGACTGTACAGCCAGGGCATTGATGATCGTTGCCAGCATTCCCATATGGTCGCCCTGAACACGGTCAATGCCAAGGTCTGCCAGCTGCTTTCCACGGATGAAATTTCCGCCGCCCACAACAATGGCTACCTCTACACCCAGTTCATGCACTTCCTTGATCTGCAGGGCAAGATTGTGCAGGACTTCCGGATCAAAATTCTTTCCGCCGCCTGCCAGCGCCTCGCCGCTCAGCTTCAGTAAAACGCGCTTATACATGGTTTTCTCTCTTTCTATCGTTTATGACATTATAGCATGCAGAAATGTTCCTGGATTCACATTCATGACATGCTCTGTACGATCTGCAGGAAATCCTGCGTGTAATCCTTCCTGGCGTCCGTCTGCCGGTAGTATGTGACAATGACAACATCATGAAGGTCTCGCTTTACATACACATTGGCACGATATGCAGCACCGTTTGCGATGACCGTGCTGACAAAGCTGAAGCTTTCACCATCCCACAGATCCACAGGCGAGAAGTCAAAGAAGGCATCATCCATGCGGTTGTCAATGAAGTCCTGTGCATAGTCCTTCAGTATCATGTAATCCAGCCTGTCTTCCGGGATCGTTGTGATGTTCATGCTCTGGAACATT
>OMUX01000244.1 GCA_900314345.1 uncultured Erysipelotrichaceae bacterium
GGCAAGAAGAAGAGGCAAGTAAGAGAACAGGCATCGGGAAACCGGTGCTTTTCTTATGCCTGAAATGAAAAATACCATGCTGAAATACGGATTCTATCGTATGATTAATTCAAAGAAGCAGGGTATATCCCTGTCACAGAAAGAGGTTTCCTTTATTTTTTATGGCTAAAGACTTTTTCTCATTTGAATCCATCCGCGACAAGGAAGGCAATGTCATCTGCTATCACGTCTCCATGATCGGTACTTTGGAACAGGAAGGCATGATCCGCATGCGTACTGACCTGGGAGAAAACGGAGACCAGAAGATGGCCTTCGGCAGACTCACCGTCACCAACCAGGACCGAAGGATCCGCACATTGCTCAAGGAACTGGGCGCCAGGGTATGGTCCCATTCCCATGACAGCGACGATGACAGTTCCACGGATATCATCTCCTTCACCGCCAAGGACTGGCGGGCGGATGAAGCCTTTGAACTCAATGAAGGCGACCGTGTGCTGATTGAAGGAAGGGCATACGTCCGCAAGAAGAACGAGAGGATGCCGGATTCCCTGCCGGAGATGAGCGTGACCGTTACGGGCATGTTCGTGCTTGGGCACAGAAGACAGATCCGTCATCAGAGCGTCAACGCTGGTCTTGTACCGCAGGAGTGACTCACATGGAGGCAGTATGCTTCCATGTTTTCATGCACGGAGAATGTTTCACAACGTGCTACAATGATTTCATATCATAAGGGGGATTGAACCTTTGGACGCAAACAGAACGATTACCATCAGTGAGATGAGTGCCCTGCAGGCCATGAGCCTTGTAGGAAGCCAGGACCGCAACCTGGATGTGCTGAGTGAGTGCTTCGGAAAACAGATCACCTTCCGGGACAATGTCTTCACCATCCATGACTGCAGCGAAGAGGTATACTCACAGATCCATGATGTGCTGATGGCATTATATGTCATTGCCAGGAAGAACCAGCCGGTCAGCGAGCAGGATGTGATCTATGCCTGCCGCCTTGTCACGAAGAAGGAAAAGGCAGACTTTGATTCCTTCTCCAATGAGATGATCGGCCGTACATTAACCGGCAAGGCCATCGTTCCCAAGACCAAGGGACAGTATGAATTCGTCAAGGCCATGGACAATAAGTCCATCGTCTTTGCCATCGGTCCTGCCGGCACCGGCAAGACATTCCTTGCCGTGATCAAGGCAGTGACGCTGCTCAAGAAGGGCGATGTCAAGCGCATCGTATTGACCAGACCTGCTGTTGAAGCAGGGGAAAGCCTGGGCTTTCTTCCAGGCGACATGAAGGAGAAGGTCGATCCGTATCTTACCCCGCTGTACGATGCACTGCATGACATGCTGGGCGTGGAGAAGACGGAGGCTCTCATTGAAAAGGGAACGATCGAGATTGCTCCGCTTGCCTACATGCGCGGCCGTACCCTGGATGATTCCTTTGTCATCCTGGATGAAGCACAGAATACAACCCCTGCCCAGATGAAGATGTTCCTGACAAGACTTGGCTTCCATTCCCGCATGGTCATCACCGGCGATGTCACCCAGATCGATCTCAGGAAGGGCGAACAGTCCGGACTCATCCAGGCATCTTCCATTCTGGAAGGCATTGATGAAATATCCATCCTGCATCTGACCAGCGATGATGTCGTCAGACATCCGCTTGTCCAGAAGATCATCGAACGCTACAGCAAGAGCGAACAGTGAGGCATTCCTATGGAGATCACCATATACAACCGTACCAATCAGGACATGACAGCCTATGAACCGCTGTTTCAGAAGATTGCAAGGTCTGCGGAAAAGAAGCTGCAGCTTCCGAAGGACTATGAACTGTCCGTCACCTTTGTCAGATCCCGTACGATTCATACGATCAACCGGGACTACAGAGGCATCGATCGTCCCACGGATGTCATCAGCTTTGCAGCAAATGATTTCACATATGCCAATGAGCTTCCGGAAGAAGAGAAGGACCTCGGGGATCTTTTCATCAACATCGACTATGCAAGGAAGCAGGCAGGGAAGTACGGCCACAGCGTGGAACGTGAGACAGCCTTCCTGTTCACCCATGGCATGCTGCATTGTTTAGGGTATGACCACATGAAGCCGGAGGATGAGAAGGTCATGTTTGCCTTGCAGGATGAGATTCTCGATCCCATCATGCCAAGGAGCACGAAGTGAACGCCCTGAAGAAGAAATTCCTGCCGACATTCCGCGGCGTGAAGGTGGGGCTGGGACACAGGTCCGTTCTGATCCAGTGCATCCTGGGGGGCATGGCAGTCATTGCCGGGCTCATCATGAAGCTGGACAGTGTGGAGTGGCTTGCAGTGATCATCTGCATCGGCTGTGTGATTACCGCTGAGATGATGAATACAGCCATTGAATGGCTGTGCGATCTGTACAGTACCAAAAAGGATGAAAGGATCCGCAACATCAAGGACGTTGCAGGAGCAGCAGTGCTGATCTCTGCCATGGCGGCGCTGGCCTGTGCCGTTGTGATCCTGATCCGTCATATTTAAGGAGAGTATAAGAACATGCTGAACAAAGATGAACTGATTGCCGAGGCTTTCAAGGCCATGAAGAACAGCTACGCACCATACAGCAGATACCATGTCGGTGCTGCCCTGCAGACAAAGGACGGAAGGATCTTCCACGGGGCAAACATTGAGAATGCAAGCCTTGGCGCAACAAACTGTGCAGAGAGATCCGCTGTCTTCTCTGCCTACAGCGAAGGGGTGCGGAAGGATGACATTGACTCGCTTGCCATCGTCTCTGACGGGGATGAGGTATGCGGTCCCTGCGGCATCTGCCGTCAGGTATTGTCAGAGCTGATCAACCAGGATACCCCGATCTATCTTTCCAACGGAAAGACAGAGCTGACCAGTAATATCTTCAGACTTCTGCCGATGCAGTTCGGATCAAAGGATGTCCTGAGATGAAGTCCGGATTCGTTGCCCTTACCGGAAGACCGAATGCCGGCAAGAGTACCTTGATCAATGCCCTGGTGAAGGAGAAGATTGCCATCGTATCCCCCAAGGCACAGACCACAAGATCCGAGATCCGCGGCATTGTGAATACCGAAGAAGGACAGATCGTCTTCACTGATACCCCGGGCATCCACAAGGCAAGACACCGTCTGGAAGTACGGATGAACAAGGAAGCTTCCAATGTCATCCAGGGGGTGGATCTGATCTACCTGGTGGCCGACGGATCACAGCCGTTCGGAACAGGCGATGAGTATGTGTTGCGCATGATCGAAAATGCCGGTGTACCGGCATTCCTGATCTTCAACAAGATTGACAAGATGAGCCATGAACAGGTGGTGAAGAACCTGCTGACATGGCAGAAGCATCATGCCTTTGAAGAGTTCTTCCCGATTTCTGCGCTGAAACAGAACGATTTCCATGATCTCATCGAAACAACATTCAGGTATCTTCCGGAAGGGGATGCCATGTTTCCCATGGATGTGGTCAGCGATGAACCGATCAACTTCCGCATGGCTGAGATCATCCGGGAAAAGATCCTGCTCTGCACGGAAGAAGAGGTTCCCCATGCAAGCGCCGTGGTCATTGAAAACAAGGAACATGACGACAAGGGCTGGCATATCCAGGCCATGATCTTAGTGGAAAAGCAGGGGCAGAAGGGAATCCTGATCGGCAAGGGCGGAAACATGCTCAGGAAGATCAACAATGCCTCCGCAAGGGAAATCCAGGATCTGCTGCAGGAACCGGTGGAGCTTTCCCTGTTTGTACGCGTGGAAGAGGAATGGCGCGACAAGGATTCCCGCATCAGCCAGTATGGCTACGGAAACATCGATGAATGACAGGATCCACGGCATCATCCTGAAGCAGTCCGACTACCGGGAAAACGGGGCATTGGTTGCTGTGCTCTCTCAGGAGCATGGCAAGCTTTCGCTTTCCGCTTCCGGTGTCCGGAAGATGACATCGAAGAATGCCGGAAGCCTGCTTCCTTTCACCTATGGCGAGTTCACCCTGGACTACCGGGATGACAGGACGCTGTTTCACCTTAAAAGCGCCCATACACTTCACTACTACCGTCATGTCCATGAAGATCTCACGGCCAGTGCAGCAGCCAATGTGCTGCTCGAGACGTGCGATGCCATGGTCATGGAAGGGGAAAGCGATCCGCTCTGGAATGATGCGTATGCCTGGCTTCAGAAATCCCTGGAACTTCTGGAAGAGGGAAAACGGGCAGATCTTGTGCTTGGCATCTTCCTTGCAAGAATCCTGGATGCCTCAGGCATGGCACCGGAAGCGGACCAGTGTGTTCTGTGCGGAAAGCCAAGTGCTGCAGCCATCAGCGTGAAGGACGGCGGCTTCCTGTGTGCAGACTGTGCGCAGAAGGCAGGCATGGAACCCATGCCGGTGGCTTCTCTCCGGGCATTCCGCCTTGTGAACAAGGCAGGCTTCAAGGATATTGATGTGCTTGCCGCATGCACGGACAATATCTGCGCCACAGACAGCCTCCTGATTGACTTCCTCGATCAGCACGGAGGCATTCATATCCGTTCTTTTGCCTTTTTTCAAAGGCTTTTTGACATTGAATAGGATATTGCGAAGTGGTATACTGCTAGCGACCTTATGGGTAATGAAAGGAAACTGACGGCAGCTATACTATGATGGACAAGAAAGACAAGACATTTGATCTGATTGTATCTCATGCAAAGAATACGGGCTTCGTGTTCCAGGGATCGGAAATCTACGGAGGCCTGAGCAATACCTGGGACTTCGGACCTTACGGAGTCCTTTTAAAAGACCATATCAAGAAGGCATGGCAGAAGAAGTTCATTCAGGAGGACCCCAACAACGTCCAGATCCAGGCGGCGATTCTCATGAATCCGAAGGTCTGGGAAGCTTCCGGACATCTGAAGGGATTCGCAGATCCTCTGATGGACTGCAAGGTCTGCCACACAAGACACAGAGCCGACCAGATGATTGAAGAGTGGTCGGACGGCAAGGTGAGCTGCGAGGGCTGGTCCAATGAGAAAATGGAACAGTTCATCAAGGACAACAACATTCCCTGCCCGGACTGCGGCGGCCATGACTTCACACCGATCCGTCAGTTCAACCTGATGTTCAAGACATTCCAGGGAACCCTGGAAGACGCGAAGAGCACGATCTACCTGCGTCCGGAAACAGCACAGGGCATGTTCGTCGACTTCAAGAACGTTCAGCGTGCATATCGCAAGAAGCTGCCGTTTGGCATCGGCCAGATCGGCAAGAGCTTCCGCAATGAGATCACGCCGGGCAACTTC
>OMUX01000248.1 GCA_900314345.1 uncultured Erysipelotrichaceae bacterium
CCCGCTCTGATGCGGCTATCTATTTCTTACTCTTTACTCTCGTGAGACAGCCCTAAAATGATTCATATGCCGTGTTGCTCATCTTCAGCATATTCCATGAGATCTCCTGGCTGGCAGTCCAAAGCTTTGCAGATGGCATCCAGTGTAGAAAACCGGATTGCCCTGACATGCTCGTTCTTCAGTTTTGACAGGTTGACAACCGTGATGCCTGTTCTTTCCGAAAGTTCGTTCAACGACATCTTCCGGTCTGCCATGACCCTGTCCAGGCGGATAATAATTGACATCCTTCAATCCCTCTCAGACAGTATCATCCGATTCCTGCTGGAGGTAAATACCATACTTGAACAGAAGATACACCAGGAATAATACCAGAGCACTCATGATGCTTGGGCAAAGGATGAAGAAACCGATGAAAATCCTGCGGACTCTTGGCAGAAAACCGGATGAGAACGGAGACTCCTGCTTCAGGATCTGACTGGAGAGAAGGGAAGCCTGATGCAGGAGATACACGGTCAGAACTGCCATTGCGATCAGGAAAGCATAGACGATCCAGAAGGTGGCCTCTGCTCCGGCAGTGGGAAGAAGGGCGGAGACCAGCTTGTTCGCCCACAGCCCGGTCAGGGAATAATTCTTGAGAATATTCCTGTTCAGGAACATCTCTTTCCATGCTGTGTCGGTTCTGATGGCAACAGGAATGCACACAAGCATGACAATCACTCCCGCAGCCGCTGCTTTTTCCATGACTCTGCAGAAGCCATGCAGGCGGGATGTCCATTGATTGATACGGCTGAGAAGTTCCTCTTTGCCGGGACTGGAATTCTGACCTGAAGCATTACCGATATTTGTCATAGGTTCACTCCTTGGACAGCAGGCTGCTGTCTACATGGATATGATAATGACAGATATTCATTAAATCAATAATAAATTAACGAATAACGATAAATAATTGACACTGAATATTAATATGTATTGATTCTGCGGAGCACTGTCACAGCTTCTTCTTCACAATGAATCCGATCACAAGAACAATCAATGCCGGAAGCAGGAATGACAATGCATCTGCCAGCACCCAGACAGAGAAAGGGGCAGAGGTGAAGGATTTTGTATATTGAGCATAATCAGCAATGATCTTTATGACAAATGCAATCACCAGAATGATGCCTGCGATATTGCATAACACTGGTACTTTCTGTTTCATACGTTCTCCTGTTCCGGATGGTTACCCAATTCTCTCAATCCCGCAGATCACCGGCCGATCGTCATTGTTCATATAATTGACAATGAGTTTTGCGTTGTCATCGATGTACCAGATTTCCTGCATGGCACTGCTATCATCCGGTTCACTCCAGAGAGCCTGCAGGTCCTGCCTTCTGTAATCAGTTACCACACTGTTCAGAAAGGCAACGTCTTCCATTGCGGCAATCTGATCAAGCGAGGGAAGTGTTTCCTTCTTTCTGTAATTCGCAATATCTGTGATCAGAAGACAGATGACTGCAATGACAGCGGCGATGATAATCTTTCTTCGCTGTTTTGTGTTCATATGGTTTCTCTCAGAATTCTGATTGACTGCCTCTCTGTCCATAATGTCTCATATTTCAGGCATGCATTGCAACTGAGCGGGATTGTGCTGGCATCATAAGCTGATACAGAGAGTTGACTTCATGCCTCAGAACAGCAGAAGAAAAGGAAAGACATGACAAATGTGGCACGTTCTTCCTGTTCTGGCTTCGTTTGTCATTTTCAAAACCACACTTCAAGAGTATGATAATGAAAAGGATTCCGGTCAGCAGATCATTGGGTCTCTGGATGGCATCCCTGACAATTTCAGGAGAATATTTTTTATGGTCGCTACTATCTGCAACAAATCAATGAAGGATCTCATCAACCGTGTCTCTGCTGAGACAGGGCTTTCCCGCAAGAAAGCCCAGGAGGCAGTCAATGCGGTCTTCGCTGAGATCAGCGATACCCTGGAGGAAAACGGTGCAGTGAACGTTCCGGGTTTCGGAAAGTTCGAAAACACGGAGCGCAAGGAAAGAACAGGCATCAATCCGGCAACCAAGGAGAAGATCGTCATTCCTGCCACAAAGACACCGCGCTTCAAGCCTTCCAGCAAGCTGAAGGAGAAGATCCGCTGAAACTGTGTGTGAAAGCACAGTTTTTTATTTTGCCTAAAACATAAAGAAAAGCGGCTCTGCAAAGCCGCTTTCCTGTGATCCACTGCTTTCGAATTACCTGTTGTAGTATTCGACGATGAGGGACTCGTTGATCTCCTGATTGAGTTCGCTTCTTTCAGGAATACGATCGAATGTTCCCTTCATGTTTTCCTTGTCGACGGTAACGAATGCCGGAGCTACATAGTTGGAATCAAGGGAATCCTTGATGACCTGCATGCTCTTGGCATTGTCACGGACAGAGATGACTGCACCCGGCTCCATCAGAGCAGAAGGGATGTCTACCTTCTTGCCGTTGACTGCGATGTGGCCGTGGTTGACAAGCTGACGGGCAGCCTTTCTTGTCCTTGCGAAGCCCATTCTGTAGACGATGTTGTCCAGACGGGACTCGAGCAGAACAAGGAAGTTGACGCCGGCCATGCCTTCCATCTTCTGTGCCTTTTCAAACAAGTTGTGGAACTGGCGCTCTGTAACTCCGTACATGTTGCGGACTCTCTGCTTCTCACGAAGCTGTGTGCCGTAACCGCTGAGCTTGATGCGCTTTGTGGGTCCGTGCTGACCCGGAGCATAAGTTCTCTTCTTAA
>OMUX01000274.1 GCA_900314345.1 uncultured Erysipelotrichaceae bacterium
GAGAAAGCATTCACAAAGAAAAGGAAGCTTGTCATAATACTGAAACAACCGCAAATGTAACAATGAAAATTTTCAACAAATTAAAGAAACAGATTACAGAAAGCGTTTCAGAAACATGTTGACCTTGTGCATGGGCTGTGGTAGAAATGAAGATGTTAAAGCAAGGGCGCTGAGACATTCACTTGGAAAAGTGTTCTTTGTCTTATGCGCTCTTTCTTTATGGAGAAGAGGAGCAGCAGGATATGGAAGAATTGAAGAAACCCGCATCAGAGGAATTCGGCAGTCTGGTATTCAGCGACAAAGTCATGAAGGAGAGACTCCCGAAGGACGTCTACAAGGCAGTACACAAGACAATCGATGAAGGAACTACCCTGGACAAGAACGTCGCGAATACTGTTGCGGCGGTCATGAAGGAATGGGCAATTGAACATGGTGCAACCCATTTCACACACTGGTTCCAGCCGATGACAGGCCTGACGGCAGAAAAGCATGATTCCTTTCTGACCCCGCAGGCAGACGGCACAGCCATCATGGAATTCAGCGGCAAGGAACTGATCAAGGGCGAGCCTGATGCAAGCTCCTTCCCTTCCGGAGGCCTGCGTGCAACATTCGAGGCAAGAGGCTATACCGCATGGGATCCAAGCTCCCCGGCATTCGTAAAGGATGGTTCCCTGTATATTCCGACAGCCTTCATCTCCTATGGCGGTGAAGTCCTGGACAAGAAGACACCTCTTCTGAGATCCATCGATGCGCTGGATACCGAGGCAGTCAAGATCCTCCATATCCTGGGCGACAAGGATGTCAAGCATGTTGATACAACCCTTGGTTCCGAGCAGGAGTATTTCCTGATCGACAAGGAAAAGTACATGAAGCGCAAGGACCTGGTCATGTGCGGCCGCACACTGATCGGTGCTCCGGCACCCAAGGGCCAGGAGATGAGCGATCATTACTTCGGTGTCCTGAAGCCGCGTGTTTCCGACTACATGCATGCCCTGGATGATGAACTCTGGAAGCTTGGTGTTCCGGCCAAGACAAAGCATAACGAGGTGGCACCGAGCCAGCATGAACTGGCACCGATGTTTGAGATTGCCAACGTCGCAGCCGACCACAACCAGCTGACCATGGAAATGATGAAGCGCGTTGCGGACAAGAAGGGCATCGCCTGCCTGCTTCATGAAAAGCCGTTTGAAGGCATCAACGGAAGCGGCAAGCACAACAACTGGTCCATCGCAACCGATACCGGCATCAACCTGCTGGATCCGGGCAAGAATCCGGCGGAGAACCTGCGCTTCCAGGTCTTCCTGGCAGCCATCATCAAGGCTGTTGATGAATATGCAGACCTGCTGCGAATCTCTGTAGCAAGTGCGGGCAATGATCACCGTCTTGGCGCAAACGAAGCTCCGCCTGCCATCATCTCCATCTTCGTCGGCGATGATGTGGAAAAGCTGCTGGATGCCATTGAAAGCGGCGCTGCCTATACAACCACCGGTAAGGTCAGAATGGGTACAGGTGCCCATGTGCTTCCGGAGATCTTCAAGGACAACACAGACCGCAACCGTACATCACCGTTTGCCTTCACCGGCAACAAGTTCGAGTTCCGTATGCCTGGCTCCTCCCTGTCCGTGGCTACCCCGAACACTGTGCTGAACACGGCAGTTTCCGAAGAACTCAGCCAGTTCTATGAAGAGCTCAAGGATGTACCGGAAGACGGCGTCAAGGATGCTGTCAGGGCACTGGTGCAGAAGACCGTCAAGGAACACAAGAGAATCATCTTCAACGGCAACGGCTATACCGATGAATGGGTTGCAGAAGCTGAGAAGAGAGGCCTGTACAACCTGAAGTCCGTTCCGGATGCAGTACCGCATATGCTGGATGAGAAGAACGTTGATCTGTTTGAAAAGCATCATATCTATACAAAGGCTGAGCTGGAAAGCCGCTATGAGATCTACCTGGACAACTATGCAAAGGAAGTCCATATTGAATCCCTGGCAATGCAGGAGATGGTGCGCAAGGATCTGATGGAAGGCATGATCGGCTATATGCATGACCTGTCCTCTGAGCTGGTTGAGAAGAAGACAGTGATGCCGGATCTTGACTGCACATTCGAAGAGGATACGCTCAAGAAGCTGACAATGCTGTCCAACAAGATGGGTTCTGCCCTGGAGAAGCTGAAGACAGATACCATCGAGGCTGAAAAGGTTGCCGATAATCTTGCCAAGGGCAAGGAATACCACGAAGTCATCCTGGCTGACATGGATGCACTCCGCAAGGAAGCAGATGCGGCTGAGGCTCTGGTTCCTGATCAGTACCTGCCGTATCCGACCTATGCACAGATGCTGTTCTCTCTGAGATAGAGAGTATTAGACCACGCAGCTGGCTGAATCCGGAAAGGACTCGGCCGGCTGCGTTTCTTTCGCTTCAGAAAGAAACCGAGGATAAACCTATGGACAAATACTGGAATGATATGACTGTGGATCATGATGCCTGTGGTATCGGTACGATCGTCAATATCGACGGCCATGCCGACCATCAGGTGCTGGACAATGCCTTGAAGATCGTGGAACGTCTGGATCACCGCGCCGGACGCGATGCGACAGGAAAGGTCGGCGACGGCGTCGGCATCCTGATGCAGATCGGACACCGCTTCTTCAGGAAGAAGGCAAAGGAACAGGGCATTGAGCTGAATGATGAAAGAAGCTACGGCGTCGGCATGTTCTTCCTTTCCCAGAACCGCATGCAGCGCATGTTCACCATGCGCAACTTCGAGGTGATCTGTGCCAAGAACGGATTAAAGGTACTGGGCTGGCGCGAGGTGCCGGTGCATCCGGAGATCCTGGGCGAGCCGGCAAGAGTATGCATGCCGATGATCATGCAGGTGTTTGTTGAAAAGCCGCAGGACTGTGAGAAGGGACTGCCGTTTGACAGGCGCCTTTATGTTGCCCGCAGGGAGTTTGAACAGAGTGCCGAGGATACCTACATCTGCTCGCTTTCCTCCAGAACGATCGTGTACAAGGGCATGTTCTTGGTGAACCAGCTTCGTCAGTTCTACGATGACCTGCAGGATGAAGACTATGAGACAGCCATTGCCATCGTCCATTCCCGATTCTCCACCAACACCACCCCGTCCTGGCAGCGTGCCCACCCTTACCGCATGATCGCCCACAACGGCGAGATCAACACAATCCGCGGCAACATCGACCGTATGCTGGCCCGTGAGGAAACAATGCATTCGCCGTATCTGCAGAATGATCTGGACAAGGTGTATCCGGTGATCAGCCGCAGCGGCTCTGACTCTGCGATGCTCGACAATACACTGGAATTCCTCTATATGAGCGGCATGGACCTGCCGCTGGCCATGATGGCCATGATTCCGGAACCATGGAAGAACCAGCCGGACATGGACAGTGAGAAGCGCGACTTCTACCACTACTATGCAACGATGATGGAGCCATGGGACGGCCCGGCAGCCATCCTGTATACCGACGGCGACCTGTTAGGCGCTACACTGGACCGCAACGGCCTGCGTCCTTCCCGCTACTATGTCACGGATGAAGGTCAGCTGATCCTTTCCTCGGAAATCGGCGTCCTGGATATTCCGGAAGGGCATGTCATCCAGAAAAGCAGGCTCATGCCCGGCCGGATCCTGCTGGTTGATACGAAACAGAAACGCATCATCTCCGATGAGGAAGGCAAGCATTACTATGCGGAAAGAAAGCCTTACGGAGAATGGCTGAACCTGCACCTTCTGCACCTGGAGGATGTGGCGATCCCGGGAAGGAAGATCCCGGCCTTTGACCAGGAAACAAGGGACCGGATGTACAAGATCTTCGGCTATACCTATGAAGATGTGAAGGAAATCCTTCTTCCGATGGCAGGAAACGCTGTAGAGCCTACCGCATCCATGGGAAGGGATGTTCCCCTGAGCATGCTGGATGAACACCATCCGTCATTGTTTGACTATTTCCACCAGCAGTTCGCCCAGGTCACCAACCCGCCGATCGATTCCATCCGTGAAAAGATCGTTACAGACACCACGGTATACATCGGTTCCGACGGAAACCTGCTGGAGGAAAAGCCGGAGAACTGCACGGTCATGGAAGTGAACAATCCGATCCTTTCCGGAACGGATATGATGAAGATCAAGAGTCTGGACAGACCCGGCTTTCATGCGGCAGTCGTCTCCATCCTCTACTACAAGCACACAAGCCTGGAAAAGGCACTGGAGGCACTGGCTGTCACATGCGACAGAGTCTGTGCTGCAGGCAAGAACATCCTGATCCTTTCCGATCGTGGTGTAGATGAAAACCATGTACCGATTCCTTCCTTGCTTGCGGTGTCCTTCGTTGAACAGCATCTGATCAATACCAGGAAGCGTACCCAGGTCTCTTTGATCATTGAGTCCGGAGAACCGCGCGATGTCCATCAGTGTGCTGCATTGCTTGGCTTCGGTGCCCGTGCCGTGAATCCATATCTTGCCCAGGAATGCGTCGTGGAACTGATTGACAAGGGTATTCTGGACAAGGACTACCACACGGCTGTGGAGGACTATAACAAGGCACTTCTTTCCGGCATCGTCAAGACCGCAAGCAAGATGGGCATTTCAACACTGCAGTCCTATCAGTCCGCCCGTATCTTTGAGGCGGTCGGCCTGACACAGGAATTCATGGACCGTTATTTCCCGGGAACGACCACCAGGGCCGGCAAGGTCGGCATCCATGAAATTGAAGCAGATACCCTGTTCCACCATGACCAGGCATTTGATCCGCTGGGTCTTGGCACGGATACCACCCTGGATTCCCAGGGGTATCACAGGCTGCGTTCCTGGAACGGTGCGGAAGAGCACCTGTATTCTCCGGAAGCCATCGTTGCCCTGCAGAGAAGCGTATGGGACGGCTCCTATGAAGAGTACAAGGAATACACACAGATCCTTGCAAAACAGGAACCGCATACCCTCAGGGACCTGCTGGACTTTGACTATGAAAAATGCACTCCGGTTCCCCTGGAAGAAGTGGAACCTGCGGAATCCATCGTGAAGCATTTCCAGACCAGTGCCATGAGCTATGGCGCTTTGTCGGAAGAGGCACACTCCTGCATGGCTGTTGCCATGAACCGGCTTGGCGGCATGTCCAATACCGGTGAGGGCGGCGAGCAGGCTTCCCGATTCGGCACGGAGCGCCGCAGCAAGGTCAAGCAGGTGGCATCGGGCAGATTCGGCGTGACATCTGCATATCTCAATGATGCAGAGGAAATCCAGATCAAGATGGCCCAGGGCGCAAAGCCGGGCGAAGGCGGAAACCTGCCGGGCCGGAAGGTTTATCCATGGGTTGCCGAGGCAAGGTTTGCAACACCTGGTGTATCCCTGATCTCCCCGCCGCCGCATCATGATATCTATTCCATCGAGGATCTTGCTCAGCTGATCTACGATCTCAAGAATGCCAATACAAAGGCAAGGATCAGTGTGAAGCTGGTGTCCGAGGCAGGGGTAGGCACAGTGGCCTGCGGTGTGGCCAAGGCAGGCGCGCAGCTGATCCTGATCTCCGGCTTTGACGGCGGCACCGGTGCAGCACCGATGTCCTCCATTCATCATGCCGGCATGCCATGGGAGCTTGGTATTGCCGAAGCACAGCACGCCTTGATTTCCAACGGTCTGCGCGGAAGGGTTGTCCTGGAGACGGACGGCAAGCTGATGAGCGGCAGGGATGTTGTGATGGCCGCATTGTTCGGCGCGGATGAATACGGCTTCGGTACAGCACCGCTGGTGGCCATGGGATGCCGCATGATGCGTGTCTGCTCGCTGGATACCTGTCCTTTCGGCATTGCCACCCAGAATGAAACCCTGCGGAAACGCTTCAAGGGTAAGCCGGAATACGTCGAGAACTTCATGCTGTTCACGGCACAGCAGGTCAGGGAGTACATGGCAAAGCTTGGCTTCCGTACACTGGGCGAAATGGTCGGACGAGTGGATCTTCTCAGGAAGAAGCCCGGTGCTGCGAACACCGCACTGGATGCGATCCTGGACGACAGCTATGCAAAGGCGGATGTCAGATCCTTCCGCAAGGATGGCATCTATGACTTCCATCTGGAAAAGACCATTGATGAAGCAGCGCTTCTGCCGGAGTTTGAACCATATTTCCGGAAGAAGAAGGGACACCGCTTCAGCATCCGTGTTTCCTCACAGAACCGCACGACCGGCACGATCATGGGCTCAAGGATCACGGAGCGCTTCGGCAGCACCCTGAAGGAAGATACCTATGTGGTCAGCTGCCAGGGCGGCGGCGGCCAGTCCTTTGCGGCATTCATACCGAAAGGCATGACGATGCGTCTGGAAGGTGATGCCAACGACTACGTCGGGAAGGGACTTTCCGGAGGCAAGATCGTTGTCGTTCCGCCGCACAATGTACGCTTTGATCCTAGCAGGAACGTCATCATCGGCAATGTTGCCCTGTATGGCGCAACTTCCGGCAAGGCATACTTTGAAGGTGTTGCCGGCGAGCGCTTCTGCGTCAGGAACAGCGGTGCAACTGCCGTTGTGGAAGGCTGCGGGGACCATGGGCTGGAATACATGACCGGCGGACGTGCAGTGATCCTTGGCCCGGTAGGCAAGAACTTTGCGGCAGGCATGAGCGGCGGCATCGGCTATGTGCTGGATGAAAAGCATGAACTCTACCGGCATCTCAACCGTTCCATGGTGGAGATGCGTGAGATCACTGAGAAGCATGACCGTGAGGAACTGCTGGCGATCCTGAAGGATTACGTGCATGAAACAGGTTCTCCGCTTGGCAAGAAGATCCTGGATCATTTTGAGGAATATCTTCCAGGCTTCAAGAAGATCATGCCGCTGGAGTATGAGAAGATCATTGCCCTGACCGGCAGGTTTGAGGAAAAGGGCGTGCGTCATGAAGCAGCCGTCATGGATGCCTTCATGGCCATGCAGAAGAGGTGAGACGTATGGGAAAAGCAGATGGATTCCTGGAATATCAGCGTGAGGAAAACGGAATACGCAAGCCTCTTGAAAGAATCAAGGACTACAAGGAGTTCCATGTTCCGATGAACGAAGAAGAGCGCAGGAAGCAGGGCGCCCGGTGTATGAACTGCGGTGTTCCTTTCTGCCAGTCTGCCATTCAGCTGAAAGGCATGACGACCGGCTGTCCGCTGCACTCTCTGATTCCGGAATGGAATGATGAAGTGTACCGCGGAAACCCCAGCCATGCCCTGGCAAGACTCCTGAAGCGCAATCCGTTCCCGGATTTCACAAGCCGTGTATGTCCTGCATTGTGTGAAAAGGCATGCCTGTGCGGCATCAATGATGAACCGGTGACCGTGCATGAAAACGAGAACTACATCATTGAATATGCCTTTGAACACGGTCTCATGGAACCACAGGTTCCTGTACTTCGTTCCGGAAGGAGAATTGCGGTCATCGGCAGCGGTCCTTCGGGACTTTCCGCTGCCTACTGGCTCAACCGCAGAGGACACAGCGTTGAGGTGTTTGAACGGGATGACAGACCGGGCGGATTATTGATGTACGGGATTCCGAACATGAAGCTGGACAAGACTGTTGTCGCAAGAAGAATCAGCCTCATGGAACAGGAAGGCGTGGTATTCCATACCGGTGTTGAAGCTGGCAAGGATATCACGGCGGAAGAACTGCAGCAGCAGTTTGATGCGGTTGTGCTTGCCTGCGGGGCAAAGAATGCAAGGACACT
Organism: uncultured Erysipelotrichaceae bacterium; assembly: GCA_900314345.1. Lineage (GTDB taxonomy): Bacteria > Bacillota_I > Bacilli_A > Erysipelotrichales > Erysipelotrichaceae > Bulleidia. The sequence goes on from OMUX01000274.1 coordinate 7,707, forward strand.
GAATGTGGATGCACAAGGTGTTTCCGGCGTGTATCCGGCTGTGGAGTTCCTGAAATCCACGACAAAGAGCCTCATCGAGCATCAGCTGGAAGAAGGTACCTATATCAGTGCGAAGGACAAGGATGTCGTGATTGTCGGCGGCGGTGATACAGGCAATGACTGTGTAGGCACCTGCATGCGCCATGGCTGCAGGTCTGTGACGCAGCTGGAAATGATGCCCTGCCCGCCGAAGGAGAGAAGGGAAGACAACCCCTGGCCGGAATGGCCCAAGGTCCTCAAGACGGACTATGGACAGCAGGAGGCTATTGCAGTATCCGGACATGATCCCCGCATCTATCAGACAACGGTGAAGGAACTGATCAAGGATGAGGCAGGGAATCTGACTGCCGTGAAGACCGTGAAGGTTCACTTTGAAAACCGAAAAATGGCGGAGGAGGAAGGCAGCGAACAGATCCTTCCCTGCCAGCTTCTGATTGTGGCAGCGGGGTTTGTGGGCTGCGAGAGTGAAGTGCCGGATGCCTTCGGCATTGCACTGACTGCAAGACATACCATTGCCACAAAGGAGAACAGCCATGCAACGGCAGTGGAAGGCGTGTATACTGCGGGCGACATGCGCAGAGGACAGAGTCTTGTCGTCTGGGCGATCCGTGAAGGAAGGGAATGCGCACAGGAAGTGGACAGCTTCCTGATGGGCTATTCCACCATGCATGTATAAGGGAAAGGAAGACCATGATGCAGGATCAGGAAGAACTGAAGGATTACATTGAAACGGAAGACATCAAGTTCATCCGTCTGGTGTTCTTTGATATTCTCGGAAACCAGAAGAACAAGGCTGTAATGCCTTCCCAGCTGAATCTTGTCCTGAAGGGACAGGAAAGCTTTGACGGTTCCGCAGTGGCAGGCTTCGGCCGCAGCAGCAGGTCGGATCTTCTCTTATATCCGGATGTCAGCACAATGGCGATCCTGCCATGGCGGCCGCTGTCCGGAAAGGTCGCAAGGCTGATCTGTGATGTGAATCTGCCGGACGGCACACCTTTTGCCTATGATACCCGCAGGATCCTGAAGGAAGCCTGTGCAAAGGCAGAGAAGAAGGGCATCCAT
>OMUX01000114.1 GCA_900314345.1 uncultured Erysipelotrichaceae bacterium
GAAATCCTGACAAATCCGAACTGGCAGGATGTACGTGTTAACGGATAAACAGGAATCTGCATCGGAAATATGAAAGACTGTCTGGCTGTATATTATTCATATTCATGCAATACCTGTGCTGCAGCAGAGGGAATCGCAGGATATCTTCATTGTCCTATCCTGGCACTTCTGCATGTGCCTTCAGACAAGAACAAGCGGAAAAAGAATCTGGTCTTTGCTGATTCTGACGTGGATCCCTCAGAGTACCGGAATATCATTCTCTGTACACCTCTCTGGTGATAGACCATGGCATCTGCAGTGAAGAAGTTCCTGCAGCAGACAGACCTCAGCGGACATGAACTGTATCCTGTTGCGACACATGGCGGCAAGCCAGATCATGTATTCACTGATATGAAAGCTCTGACCGGTGCGGCCATTCATCCGGGACTGACCCTTCCGTATGGAAGAAAGGGAAACAGACTGGATTCAGTTGAAAAGGTCAGCCAATACGTGGAAACAATCAGTTCACAGTGCCTGAAGGGAATCTGAATATTGTGTCATTCATCGTCTGATTTATCCTGGACGCGGACACAAGAATATCAGTCTTGAAACTTTCAGAGAGAGGAAAGCCGTTTGATGACGGATGGAACAAGGATGCAGTCTGAGGCAAACCATGCGGCGATCTCTGCGGCAAACATAGCAGATGGTCCCATGGTTTTCACTGCCATGAAAGCCATGAGGATTCTTGCACAGAATTCTGCAATTCCTGAGATCATCGGTGTCATGGTATCACCGAATCCCTGCAGGACGGAGCGCAGGACATGCAGGATATAGAGAACAGGCAGAAAGGCTGCCAGTGTTCTCAGAAACTGCATGCCGTAGGAAAGTGCTGCTTCAGCTGTTGCGGAATCCGAAGTCAGAAACATTGCAATCAACGGTCTTGAGAATATGAATATGACGGCAGTGATGGCCAATGATGTCACAATGGCAATCTGAATCGAAGAACGGATGCCTGTACGGATTCTGTCATATTTCTGAGCACCATAATTCTGTCCGACATAGGTCACCATGGCAAAGCCATAGGCAAGCGCTGCAAGTTCCAGTGCGCCATACAGCTTGTTTGCGGCAGTATAGCCGGCCACAAAACCAAGCTCGAACCGATTGACCTGGGACTGCACCAGCATGCCTCCGGCTGAGATCAGGATGTTCTGCAGCATCATGGGCACAGCCAGGGAAAACATATCCTTTGCCATAGCACCATTGCACTGGAAATCTTTCCTGCAAAGGGAAAGAAACGGAAGCTTTCTTAATGCGGCAAGTCCGATGAGACCGCCGGTTCCCTGTGCCATGACCGTGGCAAGTGCAGCAGAACCTATTCCAAGGTCAAGGACCTGAACAAACAGAAGATCCAGTGCGACATTGATTAAGGCTGCTGAAGCCATTGAGACAAGCGGTGTGCGTGAATCACCGAATGCCCTCAGCATGGCTGATGTCATGTTCAGAAGCACAGAGCACAATAATCCGCCGAATTTCCAGATCAGGTATTCCCTGGCCATCCAGGCGATTTCCGTATGCGTATGCATCAGTGTCAGTACCGGCTGTACTAAAATGACTGCCGCTATGGTAAGGACAATCCCGGACAGCAGGGAATAGACCACAGCTTTTGCCACGGTCTGACGCAGGCGGTCTGTTTCACCTGCACCATATTGCTGTGCCATGCGGATGGCAAATCCCTGTGTCAGGCTCTGGATGACTGCCACCATCATGTAGTCAAACCAGTCTGCACTGCCAAGGGCAGCAAGGGCATCCACACCAAGGTTCCGGCTGATGATCAGGGAATCGGTGATGGTATAGATCTGCTGAAATACATTTCCCAGCATCAAAGGCAGTGAGAATGTGAAGATCAGCTTTGCCGGACTGCCGGCTGTCATGTCCTTTGTATGTGCCATGGAACGCATTGTATCACGAAAGTGATCAGCGAGATGATTGCTGGTTTCCCACTCCTTTCAACAATGCCATCAGTTCCTGTGAGGAATCCTTCATCCCTCTCTCAAACCAGACTTCGATCCAGCCATACAGCAGATAGATGATATAGGCACTGGAATAAGCTTCTATGATGTTTCCGTCCAGCTTCAGATGCGCAGCATTCATGATGACATCCTTCATCAGGTATACAAGGTGTCTGCTGTTGAGCAGTTCATAGAAATCACGGTGATCTTCAAAGTGCTTCATGATCATGCCGACAAGCTGATCCAATGGCAGTGATCCGTCAATTTTCATGCGGTCTGTCCATTCCTTGTTCAGCTCGAACAGATACTGGCGGATGATGTCTGTCATATCCCTGTAGTTTCTGTAGAATGTCACTCTTCCGGTTCCTGCAAGATCACACAGTTCACTGACTGTGATCTCTTCCAGTGGTTTCTTCTTCAACAGGTTCAGACATGCCATTGTCAGCTGCTGCCGTGACCAGGTGCTTCTGGCCTGGTTGGACATCGGTGATACACTTTTCTCTTTCTGTTTCATTTTGCCTCCGGTATCTTGCACAACAGTGCAGATACTGATACATTTCATTTGCCGATACAAATGTTACAGCAACAGGGTAACGCATCGGAACAGAAAAATCAACGGAGGAAACATGACACTGACGAGAAAAGAGATTGTGGCATTGATCATTGTGATCCTTGCAGGAATCGTGCTTGGAAGACTGGCAGTAAGGGCATTTCTGAATATGCTGTTAGGCGGAACATTATGGGGAGGAAACATCCTGTGAAGAAGAAAAAGGGAAGAGGAAAGAAGATCATGCTGTATATCCTGGCATTCATTGTCTCCTTTGCGGCATCTGCAGTATTCAAGCTGAAGTATGATCCTGCGCATGGTGAAAACCAGAAAGCATGGAATGAGAATCCCGGTACGATCCTGACAGATCTGGAATATGGTGAAGGGGAAGCCAACAAGTTTGACCTGTATCTTCCGGCTGACCATACAAAGAAGAACTACGGTCTGGTTGTCTATCTGCATCCAGGCGGATTTACAAAAGGCGACAAAAGCGATGATGCGGACATGTGCAAATGGCTTGCCTCAAAGGGCTATGTCAGTGCCAGCATCAACTACACACTGTTCTCTGAAGAACACCCGGAAGCCAATGTATATACACAGTCCTTGGATATCAGAAATGCCATGCCTTATGTTGTAAAGGCTGCGGAGGAAAATGGCTATCATGTCAATCAGATGGCTATGGCAGGAGGATCC